>JAGMCL010000057.1 GCA_023129165.1 Caldifarciminota bacterium
GATGGTAATGGGTGGATGAATTTGTTAATTCTAAATTTCAGGAGTTCCATCACTGCAGCAGGTAGGGAGAATGGATTATGATTAATATCAAATCCGAAAGAGAAATAGAGATAATGATAGAGGGTGGGAAGCTCTTAAAGGAGCTTATGCAACGGATGGGAGATATGGTTATACCTGGTGTAACGACAAAGGAATTGGAT
Organism: Caldifarciminota bacterium; assembly: GCA_023129165.1. Taxonomy (GTDB): domain Bacteria; phylum Hydrothermota; class UBA3073; order UBA3073; family UBA3073; genus JAGMCL01. The sequence goes on from JAGMCL010000057.1 coordinate 201, forward strand.
GTATCTGCTGAGAGGTTTATGAGGAAACATAAAGGTATTCCAGTTTTTAAAGGATATGGAGGATTTCCAGCATCTATATGCACATCCGTAAATGATGTAGTAGTTCATGGGATTCCTTGTGATTATGAGCTTAAAAATGGCGATATAATAGGTATAGATGTGGGGATATTATACAAGGGATATATAACTGATACTGCCTACACATTTTCCGTGGGAAAGATAGATAATCTAAAAAAAAGGTTGATTGATATGACAAAAAAATCACTCTTTAATGCGATTGACAGGGCACGGATAGGTAACAGGTTATCTGACATATCAAATGCTGTACAGACACTTATTGAATCTCATGGATTCTCAGTTGTCAGGGATTTCTGCGGTCATGGTGTTGGCAGAGAGCTTCATGAGGAACCTCCAATACAAAATTACGGACCACCTGGTTATGGACCACTTCTAAAGGCAGGAATGACACTCGCTATTGAACCTATGATAAACGCAGGTGTTCCAGATGTAGAGATTCAAGAAGATGGATGGACAGTTTTAACAAAGGATAGAAAACCTTCTGCTCATTTCGAGCATACAATAGCGATAACACCAGATGGAAAAGAGCCAATAATCGTAACGGAATGGGGTTAGGTAACTAAGTAATTAAGTCGTTAAGTAAAGGGTTGTAATAATTCTTCAGCACAGCCTGATAGCATTTGTAGGCACGAATTTAATTCGTGCTTGTTTATTCAATAACCTGATTAATCAGTAACTTAACTATGAGGGTGCCTTCCTGGATAAAAACCACTTATTCTCCACAGGATAATGAGTTAATGAAACAGCTAAGGAGTTTCAGGCTTCATACAATATGTGAGGAGGCGAGATGTCCCAATATAGGTGAGTGCTTTGGGAGTGGAACTGCAACGTTTCTCATACTCGGTCGTATTTGCACAAGAAACTGCAGGTTCTGTGCTATAGAGAAGGGAAAGCCACTTCCACCAGATGAAGAAGAACCACGAAGGATAAGGGAGATTGTTAGGAAGCTCGGGCTTAAATATGTGGTTATCACATCACCCTCAAGAGATGACCTCGATGATGGTGGAGCAGGCCAATTTGCAGCTACAATAAAAACATTAGGAGATGTAACAGATGTTGAGGTTCTTATTCCAGATTTTGGCGGCAGTATAAACTCATTAAAGCAGGTAATTATAGAGAGCCCTGCTGTTTTGAACCATAATGTGGAGACTATATCACGATTGTATCCCAAAATCAGGCCTAAAGCAGATTACAAAAGGTCACTCAGGCTACTTCAAAATGCAAAAGAAATGGAGGCTGTTACAAAGTCCGGCTTTATGGTTGGACTTGGTGAGGGGATGGATGAGATAATTGGTATTATGAGGGATCTGCGGGATGCAGGAGTTGACATTATTACAGTGGGTCAGTACATAAGACCACCAGGTGGAAAGGTTAAGGTAGAAAAATACCTGACACCAGAGGATTTTGATGATATTAAGACAATTGCCAGGGAAATGGGATTTAGGGGTGTTGCATCTGCTCCACTTGTAAGGAGTTCATATAAAGCAAGACAACTCGCAAAATCCATCCAGAAAATAAGTGCCTGAGTCTTCATAACCGAGGTCGGTCATCCTCATCATACTTTTTGTCATTGCAAGTCCGTCGTACTTCTTAATGGATAGTGAAGCAATCGCATACACCACCTTGTCATTGCGAGGAGTCCGTCGTCCGTCAAGAAATGCGACGGATTGACGGACGACGAAGCAATCCCATTCTTTATGACCATATTAACATCAGGAGGAGTGCCTTATGGAGTGCCCCGCCTTGGCGGGGCACCACTGTGACCCCATAAGAGTATTCCTCTACAGGGTAAACGCGGTCATTGAAGTTTTTGTAGTACCCCGCCAAGGCGAGGTAAGCAACAACACGGTTGTTGCACTCCATAATTTTTAAAATATTAGCCGCAGGCTTCGGGGCACCACGCCAAAGGCGGGGTCGTGCGGATGTCAGGATAAAGAATGAATTACTTATTGAAAATTTCCAGGCTGCCGAAGACAACGTCCGCCTCTATAAACAGGTAGTTAACATCATCACTATATTTTTCTGTTTTGTATATATGTTTACCAAAAAAGGTTTGATTACCATCCGGGGTCTTTGCCTCGGCAAAGGCACAGTCGATTTCGATTTTGACAGGTATTTCGGGATTAATCTTTACCTCTCCTCTACCAAATATTGTGTTTATTTTTATCCTCCTTCCTTTATCTTCTGGTGAGGCTTTGGATAAGTCAATATCACCTTTACCGAAGATGATATTATACTCATTGGACAACTCAGTTACTTCAATCCTTGATTCGCTGAACACAACAGTATTTCCAGCACTCTTTAGTCTAAATCCACCCATAAGGATTCTTATCCCGATATATATGAGCAAAAGAGAGAAGAGAATTCGAATGAAGGGAATGTTAACCTTTAAGAAAACCCTTATAATAATCAATATACCTATTACTATTAAGATAACTCCCCAGAAAAACCCACTAAAAAGACACATCGTTCTCACGTTCACCCCCTGGTATAATATTCATTATACCTGATTACTCAGATATTAACTACACAACACATTTAGTTAGGAAAGGATTACTCAGATTAATATACAAATATCTTTACCCGAAAACTTTTATTACCAATCCGTTAGCTAACGGATAACTAATAATCCCATATTATTTTAGTTTTACGTTGTAGATTCTCGTCTGCCTGACGGTAGGGTAGGCAATCACTCCAGATACAGGGTCTATTGGAGTGCAGTAGCTTGCTACTGCTAAGCTCTATAGGGAACACTTGACTATTTTTCTTTCTTGGTAGGCGCAGGCTTCAGCCTGCGAATTACAACGCAACCTGAAGGTTGCGGCTACCTTAAATATTTAAAATACCTTACTTTATGTATTACTAACTTCTTCATCGTTTAGCCCGTTGAATATTTTAACAATAAATGTCAGAGTACTATAGTAAATGCTTCTATTTAACAGGTATAACCTGGTTTTAGAACTCTTATTTTATTAAACACTAAGGATATATCAGTCTGTTTTTTGCGAGACTTCCTTAACAGGTGTCTTTGGGACAATAATAGGTCCACGATTCAGGAGATAGATAATTGTTCCCCAAAAACCTGTAAAAAGGGCGAGAATAATCCAACCTGCTATGTTCATATTTCTCCTGGTAGCGTCTCTGGCAACAAAGACAAGAAGCAAGATATAAAGAGCAAGACCTATCAGCCCAAAGAAAATAGATACAAAAACCAACATGGCTGATAACGGTCCGAGAATATAACCTAAATCCCCGGGATAGTAATCCATGATTCCTCCTCTGGTATAATATTCCGTAATGTGAAAAATATCCTAACTAATTTCTCGTAACCTACAGTTTTTAAAGTAATTATTAGTTTATTACTTGCCTCCCACCAATTCTTGTAGGGGTCGGATTAATCCGACCCGTTTCTTTTACAGGTTTGATAAATCGAACCCCTACCTTGTCTCTTTTATATCATTTTTGACAGTACCTGGTTAAAAAATTAGTTCTATAAAATTCTTTATATAGATGAAAAGGTATTTATCGTTTCCCTACAGCTCAACATGGATTTGTTCTCTGCTAATCCCTGTCAATTATTAAATAAGTCCCTATTATTAAAAATGAGTCTCTTCCAAGTCTCGTACCAGTCCCTGTTAAAAATAAATTAAAATTATCTTGACTAAACCGCCTCTATAGTTGATGGTGGCTTTGGAGTTATATTATATGTAACACTTACAACACCTCTAACCTCACTTGTAATTCTTTCTGCCAGCCTATCAAGGATGAAGTAAGGAAGTCTTGTTGGGGAGCCAGTTACAGCATCCTGACTATCCCAACATCTTACCTCTATTTGTTTGCCGTAATCTCTCTTTCCCTCTCTAATTCCAGTTACTTTGTCCTGGTGTAAAATTGCCAGGTACTGAAACGCACTTATATTTCGCAACTCTTCTTCGACAATCATTGTGGCTTTTCTAACAATAGCCACACTTTCCCGTGTGACCTCTCCTATTACTCTTGTAGCTAAAGCAGGCCCAGGAAAAGGAGGTCTACCGCATATCTCAGCTGGTAGACCAATGGCTTGAGCAACTTTTCTTATAGCTGATTTTCTAAGTTGAATTAATGGTTCTATGACTTTATATCCATATTCTTCATCGGGATTAATTCCGAGTTGTTCAAGAATATTATGCTGTCTTTTGATTCCTGCAATCGTTTCCTCTATGTCGGTGTAATTTGTGCCCTGGAAGAGGTACTTTGCACCGCACTCTTTTACCAACCCACCAAAGACATCCTTATAGAATGCCCTCGTGATAGCTTCTCTCTTCTCCTCAGGGTCTGTTAGACCCTTTAATGCATCAAAGAAGACATCCACAGCGTCAAAAAGTTCAACATTTATACCTGAGCTTTTGAACATTGAGATAATTTGTTCAGGTTCTCCCTCTCTCATTAGACCATTGCCAACGAAATATGTCTTCAGTCTATCACCCAGTGCCCTGTGACCCAACATTGTAACTACTGATGAGTCTACACCTCCAGAAAGGGCATTAATTGCCAATGAATCGCCAACAGTTGAGGAAATCTCCTGGACTTTATCTTCTATGAACTTATCAGGATTTAATTTTTTCAGACTTATTTCTTTGATATTCATACTACCCCCATTGTATGTATATTTCTTATTTCCACAAAATATGTAATTCCTTGATGTTAGTGTTTATCGTTGTCGATACCTACCTACCGTTAGGCAGGCGAGTTTCGCTACCGTTTACCCAGCTTCTATATCCTTAGTTTTACGAAGCTCTAATAATGTTTATTTATAAATGTTGTCCCAAAGTTGCATGATACGGGGCTGGTCTGTCATTGCGAATTCCGATTACCATCGGGATGAAGCAATCTCATATATGGTTAAAATTACAATTTTAATTTTTTCACTGTGTTCTCCCAAATATTCAAGGGTATAACCCTGTAGTGAGGTTTATATTGTTTTTTGTATATTTGAGAGTGATGGATTGTGGGAAAACCAAGTTCAGATATTCTGGAAAAGAAATCTGTTAATTCCCCCCTTTTTATCTGAAAGGGCTGTTTTGCAAGATAGTCAATAAGAAGTCTTACCAAGAGCTCAAACCTTGTAGAATATTTGCTTCTGTAAACTCGAGCACCATTTACAAATGTATTTGTAATTATTTCAGCAGATATACCATCTGCTTTGCATCTTGCAAGATTGACTCGGGCTAAAGGTACATCTAAGCCTATTTTATAATATGTAGGAATAGAGTCAATTGCTTTGATATCGTACATTTCCTTATATATGCTGTCAAAGTACCTGTTGTATTCCCCAAGCATATGCTCTGCACCAAAAGTGGATTGGAATAGTAATTTATAGTAGTCCTGTATTTTAGCTTTTGGAAAAAGATTGTATTCCTGATTAATTAGAGCATATATTATTTTTTCAATGTTCATTGGTATTTTTATTGATTATGGAATCTTTACCTATCGTATGACCTGTATAGGCATCAGCAAAGCAATTTCACACTCATAGGCTGTCTTTGCGAGTGAACAAAGTGAGTGCGGCAATCTCATTCTTTTTAACAGTCTAAAGACTGTCACTCCGCCTGATATTGACAAGAATCCAAGTGATGAGATTGCTTCGTCGTCCGTCAATCGACGGACTCCTCGCAATGACTAAAAAGAGTCTGTCATTGCGAACGAACGAAGTGAGTGCGGCAATCTCATCTCTAATATCCTTACTGCAACTTGTGATTAATTCCCAACAATGAATCCTCTTATCTACCTGTCGCTTGCCCTGCTTTGGCGGAGGTAAACAGGTTCGAATGAAACATATTGATATCCAAGAACGGCGGGGTCAGGCTGGAATCTGGAATATAGACCTTGTTATTGGGTGAGAACTAAGAAAGCTTATCTTTTACAATTAATATTATTACGATATACATATGAATCCAGCACGAGCAAAAATAGTAAGGAATCCCTCCAATGATCTATGCAGTAGCTATATTCCAGATTCCAGCCCGACCCCAATTTTTCACCAAAAAACTTGTTGAAGGGATGATAGAAATTTTAAAATTAAAGATCCGACCACATCCTTCTTTGCACCTAACAATTTATTTGTCTTACGGTATAGCTTGGATGGTTACGGTGAGACCTTTGCAGATAGAATTTGAGAATGCCTTTTCTACCTGTCAACGAATCCCATGCGGGTAGTATGACCATAGAGTTCGGTGGACAGGTATTAAGTCATTTCAAATATACAACACTTCTCGTGACCGATATTTCCTCAACTTTTACGCGAATGAAATATATCCCCGAGCCAAGGGATTCGTCGGGCTTCCAGGCAACTTCTCCTTCGAGCAATACAGGTAATTCCTCCACCAATCTGCCGCAGATGTCATATATATTCAAGCATTTGGGCAATGTATGGGTCGCTTTTAACGAAATCCCAACCGTCGAATTGAAAGGGTTGGGGTGGATTATTAACCTGAAACCATCGGGACGGTTTGACTGAGATTCAAAAATTCCCGTCGGAGTATACTGGGATATCGAAATCGATGTTGTATGAGTACCGTCCAAACCAAGGGTCAATATTCCGTATGCATCCCAATAGGGAATCGTCCAGAGCGTTGAATCTAATGTATAATTTATACTTGTCCAATCTATGCGTAGACGATGCTCGGGAGCTATTTCCCACCCGATGATAGTCATTTCCCCCCGAAGAAGATCCCAAGCTGTAGAATCCGTATTTCCCATTTTACCAAGGCTAATTTGCGAAAGATAAGTTGTGTCCTCGGGACCCTCGTCGTAAAGCTGAAGGTTTATTTGAAACTTTGGTAACGGTCCCTTTGCATGAACCTCCACTTTCGGAATTCCCACTACAATAATGCTATCCGTAAAAGGAGGAGTCCTCCATATCCGTTTATCCTTGCGAAATGCAAATGGCGAGAATAAGAACTCGTCTTCGACCGCATCTTCCCAGGTATAAGAAGGAAAAAGCAGGTTGTGTTCAATGTGGAACGAAGAATCAGATACCCCCGGCGGAATTTCGGATAAAGAACCATTTGTTCGGAGATAATAAGTTCGGTATATCAACTCATCCGGAGGCCAGCTATCCAGGTTTATGTGTCGCCATTCGGGTCCGAGTGAGATAACCACTGGACCCATGGTATCTAAACTGTGGTTTTCACCATTGAGGTGTTCTGCGAAGAAACCTTGGAGAAGTTCGTTCCTGAACGATTGTTCTATGGAGTCTAAGCCAGAACCGTGTCCACCCACACCGAGATACATTATCGGATTGTGTGGTGCGACTGCAAATGCTCCGGGTACACGATTATGCGGAAAGATATGGTCGTGCCAGGCACCCATCATCAGGTAATTCGCCGAGGAAGCTTCGACATCCGAGGAGTCAAAAAATCTTCCCCGATTAATAACAGCCCTTACTGAGTCATAGTTGTCCTCGCGAAGCCATTTTTTTAATGGATAAGCAAGTGTGTCTAACCGAACTCGCTCACTGTAGTTGATCTCGGATGTTATAGCTGAAGAATAGCAACCGTATCTTGCTGCGGCATCCACCCGTATGGGCACGCTATTTTCGGGCGCCACAGCGCGTACATTCATCCCATTGACAGCGGCGAACCAGCAATGATAGCCACCCTGAGAACCGCCGCTAATTCCAATTAGTGTGTCGTTTACAATCGTCATTCCAGCGATAGAATCTACGATGAACTCGAGATCCCGCTGTTCGCGCGTCGAGAAGACAGTAGAGAGTCCCTCCGAGTTCCCCTGCCCCCGAACGGAGTAGCAAAAGGTGACATAACCAAGTTCTGCATAGGCTCTCGCGATGGGCTCTTTCAACTTTTTTGAACCACCCAATCCGTGCACAAAGATAATCGCTGGAAGCGAATCCTGAAGGGATGGTATAATACTGGTATCTGGCATAAAGAGGGTGCAGTCCAATCGGACACCATCATCTACCGTAAGGAAAAAGGAATCGACCACTACCTGGGCATTAGCCGAAATGGCTGCGGTAAAGGCGATAACAAGGATAAGCAAGATTCCTATGTTTCGTGTCATAAGACCTCCTATTTTGGTGTGCGTTCTTTGATATTTTAAGCCTTACAGGCACCACTTAGAGCTGCATAATCTCATAGAGGTTAAAGAAGGAGGTCAAAGTGGTGTATATTAATTATATCACAATTTTTCTCAAATTGCAAGAATTTTCTGTGCTACTTCGTTTTCCTTGTTTTTATCTTCTTTGTTTCTTCGCGGTGAATTTTTCCTTGACTTTTTGTAAGAAATGATTTATAATGAATTATCAAGGTCAGATTACCTCTCCGCAGATAGGAGGGAAACATGAGGTTTCAGAATGAGGAATTTTTTTAGCGAAATAAACTAATCTGGGGTCAGGCTGGAATCTGGAATATAGACCTTGTTATTGGGTGATAAGTAAGGAAACTTATCTTTTGCAATTAGTATTAGTACGATATATACATATGAATCCAG
>JAGMCL010000058.1 GCA_023129165.1 Caldifarciminota bacterium
CTCTACCTTTTAGGAGAGGAACCAATAAAGGTTATGGCTATTGGAGAATCTTATATTATGGATGGTGTACCAGATGTAGTCTTTTTAGTTCTTTACTTTGCTCACAAGATACTTGTTCATATACACCTTTCCTGGCTCGACCCACATAAGTTAAGAAAGTTTACTATAGTAGGTGATAAGAAGATGGCAGTATTCGATGATATGGAAGCAGGAGAAAAGATTAGATTGTATGACAAGGGTGTTGAATTCAAGGGGGAGTATACAAACTTTGGTGAGGCTCTATCCTTAAGGAGTGGTGATATCTTAATACCAAAGGTTAGTAACAAAGAACCACTTTCCATTGAGTGTGAAGAATTTGTAAACTGTGTAACAAATAGAAAGAACCCTCTATCTGATGGAGAACTTGCATTAAAGGTGTTACATGTATTAGATTCTGCTCAGGAATCCATTGAACATGGTGGAAAATGGATACAGTTGTGAAATTAAAAATAAAACAAATCCTTGTGAAAAGGTTTAAATATATTTTGATTTTTGATATTTAATATTAGGTTGTGTTTATTTTATGAATAAACCCCAGAACTGTAACCACAGAGGTCGTCCCGCCTTAGCGGGATCCCGAAGGAAGCGGGACAGAGAACGCTGAGGGAAAAAGAAATAAGAATTCTTTGGTTCCTCTGTGGTTCCCCTGTTAAATAAAGTACCATGAGTGAATACTTATACTTAACTTTGTAACTATTTAACAGGGTGAATCTATGGTTCCTAAATAGGGAGTGAAAGACTTGAGAACTTTTTCGGAGGATTCTTTAAATAAATTTGTTTTTCTTTTAAAAGCACCGATACTATTAGATTAAAGGGATTATTATCTTCGGTTCTATTACATGATTTAGAAAAACATAGGGTAAACGGAGAACACAGAGAAGATAAAAAAATCTGTGATCTCTGTGACCTCCCTACCTGACGGTAGGCAGGTGTGGTTAATATTTAACATAACGTGATATTATTATGGGGGTATTATGAGGCAGTTCGTAGTTATAGGTCTTGGAAGATTTGGAATTACTGTTGCAAAAATACTTGCCAAAAAGGGATTCCAGGTAATTGCGATCGATTCTGATGAAGAAAGGGTTCGTGATGCCTCTGAGTTTGCAACCATAGCTGTCCAATTAGATGCAACAGATTCTGCCTCACTACAGAAAATAGGACTTAAGGACGTTGATGCTGCTATTGTTGCAGTTGGAGAAAATATATCTGCCTCTATCCTTATAACAATGATATGTAAAGATGCTGGCATTCCAACCGTGATTTCAAAGGCTACAAATCCTCTTCAGGGAAAAATACTCGCAAAAATTGGTGCTGATAAGGTCGTCTTTCCAGAACGGGATATGGGAGAAAAACTTGCTGAATCACTGGCATCTCCAGGTATCTTTGATTATATATCGGTTTCAAAGGACCACTCAATTATGGAAATATCAGCACCATCAGTCTTTATTGGAAAAACTTTGGGAGATGTTGATCTCAGAGCAAAATATGGGGTTACTGTTATAGCCATAAAACACAAAGTTCCAGGGATAGATGAACAGGGTGAATCGACATTTAGTCAAGAAATTATTATTGCACCAACTTCAAAGGATACAATATCGAAAGGTGATACTCTTGTTGTTCTCGGGAAAATTAAAGATTTAGAAAGATTAAAGGGATTAATATGAAAAAAAAACCAGAACTTAATGACCTAATAGAGATAGCGAAATTCAATTTTTTATCCTCAAGATATGAAGCTGCAATAAATATATGGAAAAATGCGCTCAAATTATCTCCTAATAATCCTCAAATATACTACAATATGGGTATAGCATACGAGAGTCTTAATAACCTGGAAGATGCAAAGATTTGCTTTCAGAAGGTTATAGAGCTGCAGCCTGAAAATAAACAGGCAAAAGAACATTTAGAAAACATTGTTGGAGCATAAATAAACATGTATCTAAAAATTCTAACAACAATATTATTCCTCCTTTTTTCTGGGGGAGAGGGGGAGAATATGATTACAAGACAGCCAGCAGTAGCGGGTCAATTTTATCCTTATGATAGAAAAGAACTCAAGTCAGTTATAAAAAAATATATAGATGCTGCAGATGATCTCGGTATAAAAGGATATGTAAGCGGCTTAATATGCCCACATGCCGGTTATCCATTTTCTGGTCAGACTGCTGCATATGCTTTTCGTCAGATAGTGGGAAGAACCTACAAAACCGTTGTTGTAATTGGTCCCTCACACAATGCATACTTCGATGGTATAAGTATACAGCCTGCTGGATACTTCGTAACACCTTTAGGAAGTTTAGAAATTGATATAGATTTTGTGAAGAAACTATATGACAAATTGGATTTTTCAGGATACGTTAAACAAGCCGATATTCCCGAACACTCAATTGAGGTTGAAATTCCTTTCCTTCAGTATGTCCTTGGAGATTTCAAACTCGTTCCAATAATCATTGGTAACCAATCTATGGACATACTTTCAGAACTTTCCTCTGTTCTTGCATCTATCTCAGATGAGGATGTCCTGTTTGTTGCATCTTCGGACTTCTATCATGGTTATGATTACAATGAATGTCTCAGAAAGGTTGACGCTGCTGTAGATCTAATTAAAAAATATGATACAGAAGGTTTCTATAACTTAGCAAGAGAGGAGAAGGATATAGCATGTGGGTATGGACCTATAGTCAATGTTATGCTTACCTGTAATGAATTGGGGGCAGATAATATTGTACTTACCGGTATGACAAACTCAGGAGATATAACACGAATTAAGACTCCTGGAAGATGGGTAGTTGGATATTCAAGCTTCGTTATATATAAAGATAAGGAAAAAACTCCAGGTTCAGGCAAGGATGAAATACAAAAAAGCGATACATCAGATGAGCCAGCAAAAGAAAAAAAAGAGGTTATAGAAGGTTTTCTCACAGAGAAAGAAAAAGGTCAGCTCCTTGAAATTGCACGATATTCTATAGAATGTGCAGCAAAAGGAGAACAGCTTCCAAAAGCAGAAACTGAATTTGCAACTCTTGAAGAAAAGAAGGGAGCATTTGTAACATTAGAAAAACATGGACATCTACGTGGATGTATCGGCTATATATATCCTGTTAAACCTCTATATCAGACCATAAATGAGATGGCTCGACAGGCTGCGATAGGTGACCCGCGGTTTACTCCTCTTAAAGTAGACGAACTTCCTGATATCAAAATTGAGATATCTGTTTTGACTCCTCTTAAAAAGATTGACAATATCGAAGAGATTAAAGTAGGTAAACACGGACTGTATATAGTGAAGGGAGCTTTTTCTGGACTCCTGCTCCCACAGGTTGCTACAGATTATGGCTGGGACAGGGAAACCTTCCTACAACAAGTCTCAAGGAAAGCAGGATTACCCCCACAGGCATGGGAAGATGCAGAACTATATATATTTGAGGCTGAGATATTTGGAGAGGATTGAAGGTACAACATTATATCTTTCTTAGTATCTTTAAGATGCTACGTGGTCTAATCCTACTCGTATTTTATCAGACTCAAAATATCATAACCACTTAATTTTTCCCTTCCTTTTAAAGAAACAAGTTCCACAAGAAATGAAACACCAATAATTTCTCCACCCATTCTTTTTATAAGCTTACATATTGCAGATGCTGTACCTCCAGTGGCAAGAAGGTCATCAAAAATCAAAATTTTTTCACCTTTTTCTACAGCATCAGAATGGATTTCGAATATATTCTTTCCATACTCAAGTTCATAATCAATTTTTATGGTCTTGTGCGGCAGTTTTCCAGACTTCCTTACAGGTACTATACCTGTATCAAGGACATATGCAAGAGCTCCACTGAATATAAAACCTCTTGATTCAGCCGATATAATCTTATCTATCTCCTTATCTTTGTAGTAATCCGTAAAGAAATCTATTGACTTTCTGAATGCATAACTATCCCCAATTAGAGGGGTAATATCTCTAAAAATTATTCCTTTCTTTGGAAAATCTGGGATATTTCTTATATATCTTTTCCAGTCTTCCATGAAAGCCTCCTGGTATAATATTCGGTAGTGTGCAAAATCTCTCAACTAATTTTTCATAAACCATAGTTTTTTAAAGTAATTATCAATTTTTGCTTGCCTCTCCATTTCTACTTTGCCTTGTGGGTTCGATAAATCGAACCCCTACATTTCAGCTTTCATATTCTTTTCCATACGGATCCTTCGGACATATTATTTTTCACAGTATCTATATTCATTATATTAGACATCATGATCTTTATAGGATGTTTATCTTCAAAAAAACTAAAATAACCTCAATATGCCTTAGCAAATACGACTCTCATTTTTGACTCTTTCCCACACAGGATGCATTTACCCTTTTCAACATTTCCATTTATAGGGATACATCTTATAGTCATATTCGTTTTCTTTTGTATATCCTCTTCGCATTTTGCCTCTCCGCACCAGTGAGATAGAATAAATCCTTTTTTGTCCTTAAATTCTTTCCAATCATCTACAACGTATGTATTGTCTTCCATAAATCTCTTTGCCTTATCAAATAGACTTCCCTGAATAGCTTCAAGTGTACTTATCACTACCTCTAATGCCTTACCTTCCTTTACGATAATCCTTTCTCCCCCATCTCTTCTTGCAATTGTCACTGTAGAATTTTTTAAGTCCCTTGGTCCAATTTCAACTCTCAGAGGTACTCCTTTCATCTCCCATTCATTGAATTTATATCCAGGAGTAAATTCCTCTCTTGTATCGGTATGGAATCTTATAGGTAAATTAGCATATATACCATTAGATACAAATTTCCCCTCAAGAGAATGAATGGCTTGTAACACCTTTTCCTTTTCATCACCCTTCCATATAGGAATTAATACAACCTGTATAGGTGCAATCATTGGGGGCAGGACTAACCCAATATCATCTCCGTGAACCATAACAATTGCTCCTATAAGACGCGTAGATACGCCCCACGAGGTCTGCCATACGTATTCAAGTTTATTCTTCTTTGTTTGATATGTAATGTCAAAAGGTTTGGCAAAGTTTTGACCAAGATCATGAGAAGTTCCTGCCTGAAGTGATTTTTTATCACCCATCATCGCCTCAATAGTATAGGTTTCAAGTGCACCTGGAAACCTCTGAGCCTCTGATTTTCTTCCATATATAATTGGTATAGCCAGAACACTCTGCATAAAATCTTCATAAATAGAAAGAATTCTGAGTGTCATTTCCTGAGCCTCTGTATGGTCTGCATGTGCAGTATGCCCCTCCTGCCAGAGAAACTCAGTCGTTCGGAGAAATAGTCTGGTTCTCATTTCCCATCTTACAATATTTGCCCATTGGTTAATCAATAGTGGTAAATCCCTGAAAGATTGTATCCATTTGCTGAACATAGCATTTATTATAGTCTCTGAGGTGGGTCTTACAACCAGTTTCTCTTCTAATTCTTTACCACCACCATAGGTAACAACGGCAAGTTCAGGAGAAAAACCAGTCAGGTGCTCAGCCTCCTTGTGTATAAAACTCTCAGGTATAAAAAGAGGGAAATATGCATTCTTTACACCAACTGACTTGATCATCTTGTCCAGAATAGACTGAATATTTTCCCATATCCCATATCCATAAGGTCTTATAATCATGCAACCTTTTACGGGCGCATAATCTGCCAACTCTGCCCTTAGAACTATGTCATTATACCACGCAGAGAAATCCATCTCTCTTGAATTTTGCTTACTCATATTATGTTCCTTTTGTAAGAATGTTATTTAAAATATAAACTACACCTGCCTACCCTGCCTCCTGTAGGGCAAGGCTTCAGCCTTGCGATTAAGCAAACCTAAAGCCTACAATAAATCCCTCACAAAACGAGATTGCTTTGCCTGCGGCTCGCAATGACTTAAGTCGGTGTCTGTCCTTATATTAAAATCTAAACTCCGCCCAGACAGTCATACCTACGGTTCTTGTATGCATACGTGTCATACGGTCATTGTCCTCTCTATATTCTATTCTCGCTCCACCGGTGATATCTGAAGAAAAGTTATAATTTATCCCAGGAGTAATTGAAAATCGGTATCTATCCTTGCTCTTTCTATCTGTTGTAATATTTTCACCTGTATCTAACAAGTATTTTATCTCAAGATTAGTAACAAGATTACCTGCAAATCTAATATGGCTGAATAGTGGTAATTTTATACCAGATGGTGCACTGAATGTATAACTACCAGATAACCCAATATCGAAATGTCTGTCTTCCTTCTCTGAATACTTATTGGCTCCAGTACGCGTCTTTGTATATTTTTTTGTAAATGTAGTATTGATTCTGGAAGATATTCCAGACTTCCACTGCAAGTTAAGCGAGGGAGTTAATGAAATATCCCTGGATTCCTGAGTAGCTTCATCGACAGTATAACCCTCAAATGACTCACTTATTTTAAAATTTGACGAGAGACTCACAGACGAAAGTATATTCTTAAGTCTGAAGAACCTTTCAAGAGAAGAGAGACTAAACCTCATATCTGGAAGTGTCTTACTCATACTCCATCTTTTGTTATCAATAGTTCCACCCCAACTTTCACTCTCTCGATATGCAAAAGAAAGGCTCAAAATTCCCAACTTAAACCCTGTTGATGCAGTAATATCAGTGATTTCTTTTTCACTGTCTTTTGCATTTCCTAATTTACCAACCCCATAATCACTTGAAAGACCGAATATAAACTCCCTGCTTGGTCTGCCAAGAAGAGAATAAATACCAGTGGAATGCGATAAGCTATAGGATAAGCTCGGGCTGGTAATTAACCTGGTTAATCCTCTGATGAAACCGAGCTTATCGCCTATTTTCTGGAGATTGATTGTCAGGTCAACATCAATGGAATTCGTATTTGTGGCATCTCTTACGTTCACTGTATCTCCATTTACTATCTCAAATTTTTCAATACTATTAATCTCATTATATCTTGTTGTATATGCAAATTTCTGTGAGGTATAATTCCATATATTAGGAGATAAATTACAGGCTAAATTCTCATCTCTTGAGGTCTCTCTTGAATAATTAAGTTCGTTCGTTGATTTGACACTATAGCTCGTGGTAATTGCATTTATAGGAGAATAAGATATACTCGCCTGATCAGTACGGTTAACAGGATTTGGACTCTCTTTAAGTTTAATGGAATCCTTTGAAACACTATAACTTCTCATATCCGCGCGTGAGTAATTTGTTCTTATATTGAAGTTGTTGGGAAAATATCTTATATCGAATCCAAATAAACTTAAGGGACTTAGATTTGGTGTACATCCATAACTTGCAGTAATATTAATATTTTTAGTTGAGTCAATTTTAGTAGGTCCTATTGTAAAGTTCTCCCTGTAAGAAGCACTGGCTGCAATATTATCAATCGTATATTTAAGTAGGGTGTTCTTGGATTTGGACTTAGAAAACGAAACATTAATATTCCTGGGTTTTGTAATGGTTTTCTCATTCTTACCTTCTTCATCTGAGAGAACAATATCAGAATTAGTAGAATACATAGGATATTTAGTCGTGTTACTCATTCCCCCGCTAACAGGAATATTAACGCCCCAGGATGAAGGCAGAAATTTTCCCAATCCAAGGTCAAATTTAACAGCATAAGAACTTGTATAACCTCCTTGAGGAACCATCTCCTGTCCAAATTTTCTGAAATATGGGTCCTGTCTACTGTAAGTAAGGTCTAATCGTGCGAAGTCTGCAAATTTGAGTGTAGTACTTGCACTCGCTGCAAGTCCTATGTTCTTCTCCACATCCAACAGTCTTATATCATCCACCCAGACCTCCCCTTCAGCTTCTGAATCAGGACCTTGTTTTATACCAACCTCAACCATCTTTATATTCGTCAATGAGGGATTACCCAGTACAAAACAACTATCCTCTCCCACAAAAACCCTTCCAAATATTGAATCCTGCGGCAATGTATCTCTCTCCCTTTTAAGATGGGTAAGGGAATCAAGTGGTATCTTTATATCTCTCCAATTATCAGGTATGTTTACTGTATATTCATAGTAGTTTAATGTATCTCCACCAACACGTATAAAAAACCTTGTATTATTCGTTTCTATCAGGTTTACACCATTCAAATACAATGCAAGTGTATTATATTGAATGAATCCCTTTTTTGTACCATATAACGTATATGCAGAACCTTCAGCACCATCCTTAAATATTATAGAGAGTGAACTTTCACGTTCCTCTCTACCATATTGGTCCCTCTCAGGTGGGTATGGTGGCTCATATGGAGGTTCACCTGTATTTTCCTGATTATCTCTATAAGAGAGCTCAATATCTCCCCTCTTCTCCCATCTGTTCCCTACGATCTCCATAATGGCAATATCTATGGTGTCAACACTCATACATAAATCATAATTTTTCCCAGGTATTCTTTCCTCATCCGGAGTATCTCTCTCTATCCACAACCTGGTATATCTTACAAATGTCCATCTCGGATTACCCATGGGAACTGCATCCTGAAGAGGAATACGATATAATCTCCATCCATTTTC
This sequence comes from Caldifarciminota bacterium, assembly GCA_023129165.1. Classification (GTDB taxonomy): domain Bacteria; phylum Hydrothermota; class UBA3073; order UBA3073; family UBA3073; genus JAGMCL01. Next base: position 8,560 of record JAGMCL010000058.1, read on the forward strand.
ACCCTCCTGAACAAGATTTTCATCTGACCTGAGATTAATTTCAAAGGAGAAATAATCGCTCTTTGTATTAACTCTACTATTTTTATCAAGGTCCTCTGTATCAAGACGTCCGTTCTTCTCTGTGCCGTTTATCCTGGAATAATCGTCAGAATCCAGTGCATAACTATAGTCGTCATTTCCATCGTCTTCGTCTTCCTCAGAGACGACCAATTTATCATCTTTCATAACACCATCAAGTCCGGTATCCTCCCCTTGACCACTATCAAGCTTTCCATTCCCGTTTATATCCTCTGTGCGAGGATAATTAGGATCAAGATTCCTCTTTATGTTTCCCCATTTATCTTTATAAAGAGCTTCTTCGTGAATATTGGAGCCTATATCGATGTGTATTTTTCCATCTCCTCTTGCCCATACCTCAAGAAACTCGGATTTTTCAAAATCAGCACCATCCCTTGATATAAGACTTAGAAGACTTCCCCATCCTCCCCCACATTCTAATCGTAATATGGTCTGTGTTTCTTCCTTTCTGTATTCAGGTAAATAAGGAAATATCTCTACTCTCTTAATCTTCTCCCTTGGGTTATACCATCTAAGAGGCTCAAAATCATCAAGGTTCTTATCAGGTGGAGCACTCCCATAAGACCAGTTTGTTCGACCAATTCCCAGAGATGTAGAAGATCTGGTTCCTTCCATGTCATCTATGTAAACTTCACCTTTTGTATTTGGATTTGGTGCAGACAAGCCGACATCAAAATTCACACCAAAAGATGAGGGTGCATCTGTTTCAACTAAAGGTATTAGATCGACAAGCTTTGTAAATAAAGCTGGTGTTGTCGAATACCGACCATCTATCTCACTAAGAAGTATTTGAGTTGGTTCATTTCCAAGCTTTGGTCTCTTATCGAATGATGAAGACGAGTGATATATGAAAGTGGAACCGAATTTAAGAACTCCTCTATCATAGTTTAACCTTGCACCTAAAAGATTCTTTGAGGCAGTCTGCATAAAGGGAAGATATTGATAATCTATTGATATTCTTGCATTGGGATCTGTTATGACTCCTTCCCTAAAAGTAAGTTCACCAAAGTCATAGTTTATGTCATAATGAACGCCTCTTGTTAACTCCTTACCATCCATAACAACCCTTTCGCTGCCCTCAAGTATATTCAGTCCAAGTGAATATCTCTTCTGTATTCCTTTATATCTCATCCATATATAGTATTTTCTACCAATATTCGCAGTAATTCTCACATCATATATTGAGTCAGGGTCAGGTAGTTCGAGGAAGGGTTTTTCAAAAGGAAATATAACTATACCCATGTCATAATCCACATAGTTTCCATCATCAATAGTACCATCAAGCTTTGCCATACCAAAATATTCGAGAAAGGTGGTTTCTCCAGATACGAATTCCTCATCCTCTCCAGCTCCCTTTTTATCTTTAAATATCTTCATTTCAAAAGACCCTGGTGATATATTTGCTGCTGGAAGAGCATAGATATACTTCATCTCGTAGTCCCATGAGACAAACTCTGGATCCTTATCATTTCTCATTCTTTTAAGCATCTTTAATGTTATGGTGCTTGGTATATCATCACCTATGGTATCCACAACACCACCAGGGGTCCTGTAAATCAGAACGAAACCAATATAATTAAATGTCCTCTTCAATTCTATTATTCCATCATTTCTGTTCAAGACAAAGTCCTTGTTATCACCCTGCTCTAATAGTATGAATCTATTATCGACACTATCCGGAATTCCTTCTCTATTGTAATCTATTGCAACTCCTGCGGTTGAAGTCGATGAATCCTGCTCATTTTGATTCGCTGAACGGTACAATCTCACCTCAATAATAGAGTCTATATACTCATCTTTTATCATAAAGAATCTATTACTAATAAAATCTGTATCCCACAGCTTTGTGGAATCCTCTATAGCTCCACCTACAAAATTCTTCTGCTGAACCTCACTCTCCTGTTTACTGGCAATAGCAGTTATGTTAAATGGTCCGACTTCTGCTAGCAGCTTTACACCAAAAAGCCCTTTGTTTGCTCTGGGAGCTCCTATTAAACCACCTGGTATTGATATATCTGTATTACCTGCATTTATCTCCTTTATTATCTCATCTTCATCACCTTTATATTGAAGTCTTATGGTATTTCTAATGTCAAACTCGCGCTTAGAGTCATGATCAATAAACACGTGAATCTTCTTACCAATTGTTCCCTGTAGATTAACACGTAATTGTTGTTCCATCTCAAGTTGTGGAAGTAGAGACCTATGATATGTCTCTGTGTATATTGGGTCTATTTCTTGAGTACTTGAACCTCCAAACTCTATTCTTTCATTACCAGAGATTCTTAACTCTCCTCCCTCACCAATCAATCCAACTACAGGTTTGGGAAATTTAATTGGGATGTAAATATTGGGTATAAGTCCCTCTCCAGTTCTTACTTCTTCTGTAATAATCTCCTGTACAACATCCCTCCACAAGGAGCCTACAGCCTTTTTCATCGAGTACTCTATATAACTTTCAAAGGGTATGACATCAATACCTAAGAATACATCTTCTTTGGTTTTGATGTATGTAATATATTTTCCACCCCAATCTATATCTACACGAATAGAATAGAGAGGTTCTCCTTTTAAGGTTAAAAAGGAAAGAAAGGAATAAAGAATTAGTGGGACCAAGTTACCTCCTTAGAGCCCTGATTAATAGAGTGAGTAGTCTTAAGAACAAACGATAAAATTAGATTAGAAATTATCATAAATCAATAACTATATGCGACCAATCACTCAAATGGGCTCCAAAACATATATTTCCCCATTACCTCCTTTGTTAGTTTCGGTAAAAAAGCAGGTTCTTTTGATTATAGCATAAAATGATATGAATGTCAAGCAATTTTTTTGAGAGCTGGAAAACTACTTTTGAGCTCGCTTAAACATACATAAATAATGACTCTTTGTTTTTTTCTTGACTTTTATCTTATATTATGGTAAAATGTATTACAATTATATATATGTCCAAAATTACATAATATAATTAAAGCTATATATATTTGATATAAATAAGTTTTATTAAAATAAGAGGTTTTATTGCCCCGAATTTATTACAAGCTGTAAGAGGAATTGTTATTCTTATTACCATATTCTAGAGGTATCGGAATTTGCTAATCGGGTCTTATGACTTGTAATGACAGAGAGCTATTCAGTCATTGCGAGCCGTAGGCGAAGTAATCGCTTTTTACTTAATTACATATTAGATTGTAAAGTCCGTAAAGACTCGTAATGATAGTTGTATTCTTGTTAATCATCACGAGAGTTTGTAATACACTCAAATATTAGTTATTCAAAATGTGTTCGAAAGCAAATAATAGACAAGCCAAACTATTTTGTGGTCTCATCGGTCATTCATTCGAGGCAGCAATAAAGCGACTTATTAAGTGCTTTGGAAGTATAGAAGTTAGAAACGGTGTAATCCAGTTTGATTACACCAATTACTACAATGAAGAGATGGGCAATAATCTCCTACGGGACTGGGTGGCTTTTGATAACTTAATAAAGGAAGAGGATATAGGAAAGATAAAGGTTCTGACTTGTAATATAGAGAAGGAATTCTCACATAATGGTAGAAGAACTGTGAATATCGACCCTGGATATGTAAATCTCTCCAGGGTTATTCTGGCATCAACCAAAGATTTTAGCCACAGGATTTACATCGGTGGAGGAATATTCGCAGAAATCACTCTAATTTACAAACACAATCAATTCATAACACTTCCCTGGACATACCCGGATTATAGAGATAATGTTGAATACTTTGCAAGAATAAGGAATATCCTCTATAATCAGGTGACAGGTTGAATGTTAAATGTGGAATGTGATAAGAGTTGATTAGTTGAAAAGTTAATTGGTTGATTAGGTTAAATGATATTGGAAAGCAATCGTATCTACCTGTCGCCTGCCCCGCCTTGGCGGGGGTAGACAGGAATCGGCAATCGAAAATAGACAATTAAAAGAAGTAGGGCAAGGCTTCAGCCTTGCAAGAAAGGAGAAGACTGAAGAGGGAAAATTTGCGATTGACTATTGACGATTGACAAATGACCCCGATTAAATAGCTCACAGGTTCGCATTTCATAGGGTAAACAATTGACTAATGACAAATACCTGAAATGGTAGGAGCCCCGCCTTTGGCGGGGCGATAATAATGTGAAATGAGACAAGAATTGATTAGTTGAAAAGTTAATTGGTTGATTAGGTTGAGTGTTGAATGTTTAATGTTAGATGTTTAATGTTAGATGTTTAATGTTTAATGTTAAATTAGATGTCTATTTTATTATATATAATACTTATATCCACTCCATTTATGGACTATGCCGAAATCAAGGAAGGGATGGAGGGATTTGGGTTAACAATATTCGAAGGTAGTAAACCTGATACATTTGGGGTTGAGATTATTGGGGTCAAAAGGGTTTTTACACCAGGACAAGACATAATCATTGCGAAACTTCATGGTGAGAGGATAGAAGAAACAGGTGTTATAAGAGGAATGAGTGGAAGTCCAGTCTACATTGATGGAAAACTCATTGGTGCAATTTCATATGATTTTGGAGGAGCTTTCTCAAAGAAGCCTATATGTGGAATAACTCCAATAGAGGATATTATTAACCCACCAAAAATGGGATGTTCCAATATACCAAAAGAACAACAAATCTCTCTCCCTGTCTGCTTTTCTAATATTTCTGATAAGGCAATCTCGCTTTTTCAGGAAGATTTAGAAAGGTGTGAACAATTAAACATTGATGGACTCTTTTTCTGTTCCTCTACATCATCAGGAGGTAGAGCCAACATCGACGAAGAACCATTTTCCCCCGGGTCTTCAATTGGAGTACAACTGGTCTCAGGTGATGCCAATCTTGGTGCTACAGGTACCGTAACACACATCGATGGAGATAAGGTATACGCATTTGGTCACAACTTTTTGGGTCTTGGAACTGTTAATCTTCCTGTTTCAACATCTCATATATATACAATCGCATCATCCTATCTTTCCTCTTTTAAAATATCAGAGATGGGTAATATAGTTGGATGCATGGATATGGACGCCTTTACAGGAATCTCTGCTCAGATAGGATACTATCCTTCAATGGTTAATATGACAGTAAAAAATGGAGATATTATCTACAGATACAAATTGGTTAAAGAAGAACGATTACTTCCACTTTTAACAAACCTTATGCTTGGAAACTCAATACTTAAGGACTACTCAATGGGAGGTGTAACATACGCAACAGTTCTTAATATAAATACTGAGGAGAGACAGATAATACTATCAGATACATACTCGGGTGAGGTTATTGAGGTTATTAACGAAATAGCAAATGACATAAACACAGTGCTCAAAAATAGTTTCTTAAAATTAAATGTCAAATCTTTAGAGTTCGAACTTACCCCTTCCTATGGTTATAAGATAGCCCTTATTAGTGATTTGCAGGGTTATGTAAGGGATGATACTCTTTGTATAATCTGTACATTAACACCTTACAAGGAAACGCCCTTGAGAATTGAAGAGAAGATACCAATAAGAGATCATGATGATGGAGAATCCTTTGTAATAACTGCCTCAGGTCGGGATTATATAAGAATAGGAAATTATAACATTTCTAACTTCGATGAGCTCATAAGTTACCTGGAGAGCAGACCTAAACGTACGTCTATTATAATAGAGGTTTCAACCGTTGATGATGGCCTCCTCCCACCTTCTTTTGCAAGATTTTTAAAAATGGAAGAAAAGCCCTCATATAAGAAGATAATAGAGACAGAATGGGTCATTATGGGTAGTGCAACTTATGAGGTTGAAGTAGAATGAACAACTATCTAATTAAAATGATTTTTTCCATTCGCCTATATGAGGGAGTTTCTATAGAGAGAAAATAAACGCCTTCAGGTAATCTACCAAGTTCAAGAATAACTTCACCCTCTCCCCTATTACTCACTTTAACCCTGTTCATCACCATACCACATAAATCGTATAATTTTATACTAATATCTTTATAACCCGTATATCGTAGATTAACTATACCGCATGATGGATTAGGATATAATGAAATAGCTTTTTGACTGAAAGATTCAGATATGCCTTCTATTTCAGATATTGTAATAATTGAAGTTCCTTGAGGAATAATAACATTTATATAGTATATTAAAAACTCGGGTGTATCCACAATCTGAATTATATCTCCACCTGAAACTTCATATCCTTTAACACTTACAGGCACGAAGAATCTGATTAATCCATTCTCAAATGTCTCATTGTATTCATTTACTATAGTAGCTGTGATTTCATTTTGTGTTCCATCATTAGAACCATCAAAATCAATAGTAATATCGTGTCTTTGATGTTCT
>JAGMCL010000059.1 GCA_023129165.1 Caldifarciminota bacterium
GATTTTTTTTGAAAGGGATAGGTGAAGTTTCAGAAGAGGGAACAAATACTGCAAGGAAAATAATTAAATTAAAAGACGACCTGATAACAAAACTTTACGAAAATTCTATATCAAGTATCTATGCTGTAAAACTTATAGATTTACTCTTTAAAAATCCAGTGATTGATGTAAAAAATATAGTTGAAGAGTTAAATACCCACAGAGATACTGCGAATGAATTGGTTAAAAGATTTGAAAAGATTGGAATTCTAAAAGAAATAACGGGTAAGCAAAGATATAAAAAATACATATTCAGCGATTATGTAGCCATTATAAAAAAAGGAACTGAACTATGAACAAAAATAAGCAATATGGTAAACCAGCAAGCAATTGTAACAGCGGAACTTCCTAGTCGTCAGGTAGGGGTCCCACCGGTTGCGAGCGTAATCGTCTCCACTCCAGTGCCGGGGAGAAAAATATAGCCTACCTCCTTAATTTCCCCGAAGTTTTATAATTTTTCTTGACTTTTCCTCTATTTAATGCTATAATACGATAGAGACTGAAACAGATTTAAATGAATGTATATCTGAACTAAAGTTTAGATACGATATGTTGATATACGAAATGGCTGTATTCATGTTAAATAGGAGATGATGATGACAGATAATAAAAAATATGTGGAACTGCTCTGGGCGGAGAAATATGACAAATACAAGAAAGGCAAGAAGATACCAATCGAAAAACCAAATCTCCCATTTCAGATAGTAGAGACAATCAACAAGCCAAGAATTAAAGGTGGGATGCAGCAATTTCTATATCCAGAAGATCAGTATCCTCCGAATTACCCAAAAGACTGGAAGAATCTTCTCATCTGGGGCGATAACAAACTTGTAATGAGTTCCTTGATTAAACAGGGCTGGGCTGGAAAAATCAATTTAATTTACATTGACCCGCCGTTTTTCACAGGTGCTGATTTTACTATAAGAACAAAACTCGGAGATGAGAGAATTGAGAAAGAGCCATCTATCATAGAAGCGCGGGCTTATAAAGATACCTGGAGCGGCGGGATTGCCTCTTATTTGAAGTATATGTATGAGCGATTGGTTTTGATGCGAGAACTTCTGGCTGAGAATGGCTCTATCTATGTGCATCTTGACTGGCATGTTGGACATTATGTCAAGGTGATGATGGACGAGATTTTTGGGTATGAGAATTACCAGAATGAGATCGTATGGTGCTATCGGGAAGCCATAAATTCAAAGAAAAGGTGGAATAGAAAACACGATGTTATTCTTTTTTACTCAAAAACTAACAATTTTGTTTTTAATTATAAAGAAGTTTTAGAAACACATTTGGAGACCACAATTAAAAAATTCAAACATATTGATGAGAAAGGAAAAAAATATAGGCTAATGGGGCGTGGCTTGAAAGATAGTCCTATTACGTCGCAAAGAGATGTTCCTGTTGAATGGGAAAAAAATCACCCAGAGTTAGTTTACAGGCATTACCTACCTGAAGGGAAATTACCAGTAGATTATTGGCTTATAGATATAATAAATCAAGCCGCAACAGAACGATTAGCTTTTGACACCCAAAAACCTGAAACCCTTCTAAAACGCATCATCCTTGCCTCATCCAATCCAGGCGACATCGTTGCAGACTTCTTCTGTGGTTCAGGTACAACCTTATCAGCGGCAGAAAAATTGGGAAGAAGATGGATTAGCTCTGATTTGTCCAAGTTTGCGATTCAGGTTACAAGGAAGAGGCTTTTAGATATTCATAACTCAAAAGATTTACTTGAGGAAAAGAAAAAGCAATACGATAAACCAGCAAGACCCTTTGAACTCTGGAATATCGGGAACTATGAAACAGTTTACTGGCAGGAGAGAGAGGATGAATACCTTGCCTTTATGCTCAAGTTATACCAATCTCAGCCTTTAATAGGTTTTAGATATTTACATGGAACAAAGGGAGACAAGGTAGTTCATATTGGTCCTTTGAATGCTCCTGTAACAATGGAAGAGGTTGAAAAAGTGGTAATTGAATGCAGGGCAAATAACTTCGACAAAGCAGATGTTCTGGGATGGGAGTGGAGTTATGAGGTAAATGAGTTGGCTAAAGAAATGGCAATGAAAAATGGAGTTGATTTAAAGCTTGTTCAGATCCCATCTGTAAATGAAATAAAATCTGCATTACTAGGTTTTGATCTGAAGTTGTTTAAGATTCCTGAGGAAGTTGTAGAAAAGGAACTTTTACCTCATGTGAAATTTGTAGAGGTTGCGTATTTAGAGATTGAAACAAAGATTAAAAAGGGCAATGAAGTCACCTTAAAAATAACGGATTTTCAGATACCGCCAACAGCAGAACTTGCAGAGATTGCCAGCAAGGTTAAGGATTCAAGAGAACTTATAGACTACTGGGCAATAGACTGGGATTATAAGGGCGACACTTTTCACAATCAGTGGCAGTCATTTAGGGTGAGGAAGAATCCTAAAGTGGAGTATAAAGCGCATTATAAATATGAAGAAAAAGGTAAATATCAGATAATGGTTAAGGTGGTGGATGTTTTTGGAAATGATACAAATAAGGTAATGAGGTTGAGGGTGAAATGAAAACTAAAAATATAATTTCTCAAAGTTCCATAAAGTATGACAAAAATATAGATATCCGGCTCTTAGTTACACCTTATCAAAATAAGAGGCTTCCTGTATATGATTGGTACAGTTACAAACATAGTTTTTCGCGTGATTTAGTAATAAAATTAATTGAGGAAAATCACTTAAATGGCGAAGATAAAATATTAGACCCATTCTGTGGTAGTGGAACTACTTTGTTAGCTTCAAAAGAAATTGGTATTCCTGTTCAGGGAATTGATATTTTACCCTTCTCAGTATTCATTTCCAATTCAAAATTATTGAGATATGATAAATCATATATAAAAAATGCTATTAATGAGATCGAAGATCTTTTTCAGAGGTACGATAAATACCACGAAATTAATGATGGGGAAAGGGATTTGCTAATAAAGTTCTTCCCCGAAGAGACTTTAGATAAAGTTCTTTTTATTAGAGGGTGGATTAATAACAAAAATGATGATCAAATAAAACATTTTTTCCTTACAGCTTTGCTTTCTATATTAGAAGACGTTTCATACACACGTAAAGACGGCGGTTTTCTGCGTATTCTAAAAGAAAAAAAGATTCCTGATTTAAAATCAGTTTATTTGTCTAAATTGCATAAAATGGTCAGAGATATTGAATTCATTAACAATTTACCCGATACAGATGCTGGAGCAATTGAAGGAGATGCACGAAAGACAATGTTCGAACCAAATTCTTTTTCGGCAGTGATAACATCTCCTCCTTATCTAAATAGGCATGATTATACAAGAGTATATTTATTAGAATTGATAACTGGTTTTGTAGATACTCAAGAAGGGATTAAAACTCTCAGGTACCACTCAGTTCGATCACATGTGGAAGCGAGAAGAAAATTTATGGTATATGATTACAATCCTCCAAAGACATTAAACGCCATATTACAAAGGCTGGAAGAGATATCTCTACCTAATAGACAAATAATAAAAATGCTTGAGGGTTATTTTGAGGATATGCATTTGGTTCTGAAAGAGATTAAAAGACTTCTTAGACCCAATAGTAAAGTTGCTTTAATAATTGGTGATGTTAGATATGGAGGGATAAAGGTGCCAGTAGGCGACATTCTTATAAATCTTGGAAATAATATAGATTTGAAATTCAAAGAGAAAATTACAGCAAGAATGAGAGGGAATAGTCCTCAACAAATGAAAAAATACGGTAGAGAACCAATGGAAGAAAATATCTTAATCTGGGAGAGAGAATGAAAAAAAGAGAGACTCTATGGATGAGATATGTGGACTTTGAGAAAATAAAAGATATGTTACATTTAGTGTATGAGAACAATGGTAAACTTAGAGCGGGTACTCTGGAGCAGTTAGCCATAGAACGGGGAATTCTAATAAAAAGGGAAAATGGAAAACCTTTAACACATTCTCCACGGTATCATTATAGGAAAGTAATGGAAGGTTTGGGCTTAGTAGAAGTTAAAGAAAAATTTTACCGTATTCCAGAGGATAAGCGAGTTCGAGAATTTAGAGAACTAACCTCTTTTAAAAAGTCACTGTCTCCAGAGGCAAAGGAAATATTAAGAGTACTAATCGTGAGAAATACTTATTGCAGGGAGCATTTTTTTGATGTTTTCATGGAAGAGAATACTTATATATTAGAAGACCTTAGAAAAGAAGGAGAATACATTATTGTTGAGACAAAAAGCATGAGAGAGCCCCCTGCGGGAAAGAAAATGGAGCAGAAAAAAAACAATGAAAATATCCACAAGAAAAAGAAGGTAGGGACTGTAATTCTAAAAAGTCCCTCTTGGAAAACGATTGAATTAAAGACTCAAGATGAAATTCATGCTATTTATTGGGGAGTTCGGTTATGGGCTTTAGAGTTAGAAATAACCAATGAGATTTTAATAAGTTTTGCTGAAGGTAGGATTATATATCCTGTAAATCCCAATTTTTCGGATGAGATATTAACCAACCATTTATTAAATAAGATAAAGGCAGACAATAGCGATTCTGAATGGGTAGTATTACATATTCCAACTTTTATTAAGGAAGTTGCTTTATCCAAACGGTTTTCAGTTAATAAGATTAAAGAATTCCTCTTCGGTTTAAAAACAAAATACCCTCTATTGACGATGTTTATTCCATCTTCAACTATGTTTATAGATATTAAAACACCGTTTGAAAAGCAAGATTCGGCGATTCGGGGTTCTTACTTATATGAAGAAGGAAAGGGCTATATTTCGCATTTAAGAATAAATAAAAGAATCGAAAGGGAGGTAATGATATGAGTAAATCTTTCATAGAGGAAAAGTATAAACTATCCAGAAATCCGTTCCCGCCAGCTGCATCAGGGATTGATGTAGAAAGAAATCTATATATACCACCAAAATGGAGGGAAAAGATTGGTGAATATTATGAAACGTTGTGTCACGGAGAAGGAGCCAAGGCATTTCCTATTGTAGGTGAGTATGGAAGTGGGAAGACTGTATTGCTTAAAGGTCATCTGAAAGATTTCTTTGAAAATAAAAGAATAAAAACAATTTACTTTGAAAATCCTGGAGTTAAGTTCTACGACCTTGCGAATACTTTGATGAGAAGCTTAGGTCGATACGAGTTCTCCAAGGCTCTCTGGGAGAGATGTAAAGAGTATCTTGCAGAAAGAGGACAAAAATTACTATACTCCATGAGTTTTAGCAATATGTTAGCTACTTTAAAAACAAGAACATACAGAGAAGAGAAAGCAAAGGAACTTTCAGATGTAATAAAAAATAAGCTAAATCTGACAGATGAGAATGAAGTGGCGTATAAATTAGGTCAAATGATTGTAGATACTTCATCTAAGCCTTATTTCTCATATAGAGATTTTGTTGCTGGTCCTAAGGGCTCTTTGGTAGCCGAGAGAGAAGAACCAAAATATTTCAAAGCCGTAATAAATGCCATAACTAAGACCTATAATCTTGAAGGTGTTGCATTCCTTATGGATGAATTCGAAGAGATTGCATTCCCAAAGAGGATGACTCGTAAGCAAACTTACGAATATCTTGCCACCTTAAGAAGCCTGATTGAAATATCTGAAAGAGAGAATTTATGGATAATTCTTGCAATGACTCCAGAAGCTGCTGAAGAGACGAAGGATATGAACATTGCACTGTGGCAAAGATTTACACACCAAGAAAAAGAAACTATAATGACACTTGAACCTTTAACCGAAGAGGAATCAAAAGAGCTAATAAAATGGTGGCTAAATAGACCGAGAGTCGAAGATGAGTTAAAAGCGTATAAAAATAAAATCTTTCCTTTTCCTGAAGATATTGAAAAGGTTCTAGAACGCCCAGAAGTTAGATTGCCTAGACCACTTGTAAGAATAGGGTTTTTCACTCTTGCTAGAGCAGAACAAGAAAAAATAGAAGCCCCTATCCCAATAGATTTCATTGGAAAGATAGTAAATGAATTATATCCTCCCCGGACAACTATGGAGTCTGAAAATGGCAGAGAGTGACATACCATTTGTTATCCTCATAGATACAAACGCAATGGCAGTGTTGACATTATATGTTGAAAGTTGTAATACAGTAGAAAGAGACCTTGGAATAAGCATAGATGATCTAAAAAGTGAATTTGAAAATCGAAAAGATATTAAAAGTGATTATTTAAATTTTAAAGAGATTAAAAAGGGATATAAACTTTATGATTACTTAAGAGAAAAAATTAGAAGTTTTGCAAGTGGTATAAAAGTCTGGTTCTCTCTCTTGAATGAGATAGAACTCTTAGATGTCTTTTTAGACAGAATTTTTGATATAGAACTTACAAGAAAAATGATTCCTTATAGAATACGTCGAAAGAAACCTTTTAAAACACAGATTGATTTTAATTATAAGGAAAAAATTATCAGGTACTGGGAAGATATTAAGGATAAACTTGGCGAACAAGATATCGAATTTTATTATCCTGAAAAAAAAAGTGATGCAATACAAGACATTATAAAAATTGCTGAAATTGTAACCCAGTATGTTGCATTGGAACCAGTAGATTTGTATCTCTATGCTTCAGGTATATATTTAAGAGCAGATGAGATATATACTCATGATTCAGAGTTTAGAACTATTATAAATAAGATCCGCACTGATGAAGAATGGAAAAATATTTACAAGAATATTCAGCAGGATTTACGGGATTTAGAAAAAGAAGACATTCGATCTTTTGAAGAGGAATATAAAAAAGAAGGGAAGATATACCTTCCTAAGGGTATACCAACTTAGATGTTAGAACAATAAAATGAAACCAATAGAACTGTTACATCCGGAACAGAGACTTCCAAGCAAAGCCTACTTAGTTAACGAATTGAGAAAGGCTGTATTCACCTGGCGAGAACAGGGATATCCTTACACAACCGACACCACACGTAGTTTATTGCAGTTCTGGTTTGAGGAAGATTATATCGTTTACAATGCGCCTTTCGAGTTCTGGTTTTGCCAGCGAGAAGCGATTGAAACATTGGTTTATCTTTATGAAGTGATGAAAAAGCGTAACTTCATAGATATGGCAAGAGATTTTGGAGCAGGACTCATACAAGGTTATGACCCCTCTTATGACCAATACCCCCTTTACGCTTTCAAAATGGCAACAGGTTCTGGCAAGACTTTTGTAATGGCATTAACAATAGTCTGGTCATACTTTAACCATAAGAGGGAAAACAGGGATGATTATACCTCCAAGTTTCTACTCATCGCCGGTGAGAAAAATGTCATTTATGACAGGCTTACAAGAGATTTTAAGGATGGGAAAATATTTAGAGAATTACCACTTATTCCTCCAGAATTGCAGGAAGATTTTGACCTGAAAGTAATCCTTAAAGAAGATCCTATTCATGTTATTCCTGAAAGTGTGTTATTTTTAACCAATATTCAGCAGTTAGAACAGAGGCAGAGCAAAAAGAAAGAAGTAGAAAGGTATGTAGATACAGTTATGGAATTACCAGAGGTTTATAATGTTTCTGACATCTACCAGGAAAATAGAATAAAAGAGGTTTTGACCTCCTGCTCTAATATAATGATTTTAAAAGATGAGGCCCACCACATATATAGTTTTGAAAAAGCATGGAAGAAGATTCTTCTCAGTCTTAACAAAAATTTAGTTTCGGCGTACGGTAAAGGCATTAATACGGAGTTGGACTTTTCGGCTACGCCTAAAACTGATGCTGGGGCTTTATTCCCATGGATTATCGTGGACTTCTCACTCAAGGAAGCCATTGAAATGAACATCGTAAAATTGCCTTTAAAGGGTATAGTTAAAAGGGCTGAGGAGATCGCTTCAACAAAGGCTGTTGAGAGATATAGGGCATGGATTGATGCTGGGATAAGAAGATGGCGAGAATACAAGAAGGCACTAAAACCATTATCAAAAAAGCCTGTTCTATTTTTTCAATGTCCTGAAAACAAGGAGGCAGACGAAATATTCGGGTATGTGAACTCTGCTGTTCCGGACCTTAAAGATAAAGTATTATTGATACACACAGATAGCACTGGAGAAGTAAAAAAGGCAGATCTGCCTAAAGCAAGAGAGTTTGCAAAGACTATTGATGATCCCGATCCAGAGGAGAATCCCTACGAGGCAATAGTAAGTACATTGATGTTAAACGAAGGTTGGGACGTGAGAAATGTAAATGTGATTGTGGGGTTGAGGTCCTATACTTCGAAAAGAAAAGTGCTTCCAGAACAGGTCATTGGAAGAGGCTTAAGGAAAATGTTTCCAACCGAAGATGCAAACATAGAAAAATCTATAAATGTTCTTGAAGTTATCGGGCCTCCAGGGTTGATAGATATCCTTGAAGAATTGGAAGCTCAGGAGGGTATAAAGTTTGCCGAGTTTGACACTGGGAAGTCACTTAATTTAACCGCCATATTTGTAGATGAAAACAAACTGGATAAGGACATTGAAATACCGATCCTGAGTCCAAGAATTTTCATAAGAGAATTTTATTTGGATGAAGTAGAGATTAATAATTTACCTTCCTTGCAAATTCCTTTAGAAAACAAGATATTGGAAATGGAATATGTCGCTGTAGATATGCTCAAAGGAATGGAAGTTATAAAGAGAAAATGGGATTTACCTGTGCCTCAGGATTCTAAAAGTGTAATTGCTTATTATACAGACCAAATACTTAAGCAACTAAAAATAGGTGGTGCTTTTGCCAGTTTTTATCCAGTTGTAAAAAAGTACGTCATAGAATTATTATTCACCGATAAAGTTGATATTGAAGACCCCAGAGTTCTTTACAAGTTGAGTTCTCCTGATGTTCAGGAACAATTAATAAATCTATTTGAAAATGCGTTCAAAGATATGACTTTTACCGAAAGAGAACCTGAAAAGAAGGATACTATAAATCTCTCGAATACAAGACCTTTTGTATGGTCAAAATTGGTTTATCCAGCCAATAGATGCATTTTTAACTATGTCCCATGTGATAATGATTTTGAATTGGATTTTGCTAAATTTTTAGACAGGGCTGAGGATGTAGATGCTTTCAGTAAAATCGTTCCCAAAATAGGTTTCTTTGTGGAATACAGAGATTCAAGTGGAAACCTTAGGCTTTATTATCCAGATTTTGTTTTATTAACTGATAAGAAACAACACATAGTAATTGAAACTAAAGGAAGGGAAGATATTGATGTTGAACATAAAGACAAGAGAATAAAATTATGGTGTGAGGATGCTACAAATGTGATGGGAAGTAAGTGGTCTTTTATAAGAATTGATCAGGTAGATTTTGAAAAACATAGATTTAAGAGCA
Organism: Caldifarciminota bacterium; assembly: GCA_023129165.1. GTDB lineage: Bacteria > Hydrothermota > UBA3073 > UBA3073 > UBA3073 > JAGMCL01. The sequence continues at coordinate 9,378 of JAGMCL010000059.1, forward strand.
TTAAAGAATTAATCTCGGCATTAAAGCGATAAGATGATACTGCTACTTTATATATCATAGCATATTCGCTATTGGCTTATGCCCTTGCACTATGGCGTATTGTCCCCTTTGGATGAAACTTCGTATATACTGGAAATTTCATCTGAAATTTGGCAAAAGAGGTGATGAGGATGATAACAAAAAAGGATAAAGATATAATTTTAAAGTGTGCTAAAAAATACGATGTTTCTCATGTTATATTATTTGGTTCCTCAATAAGAAAGGATAAGGAAGCCAATGATATAGACATAGGGGTAAAGGGAATTGAACCTCGGTTGTTCTTCAAATTTTATGCTGAGTTATTTAAACATTTATCAAAGCCTGTTGATCTTATTGACCTTTCCAAGAAATCATTATTTAATGAGCTTGTAGAAGAAACTGGGATAAGAATTTATAGATAAACTTGCCAAGCAAATTCTTGCAGAAAAAGAGAATGTTGAGACAGTATTTTGGAAAAAAATTGGTATTAGCTCTTCATAACTTTTTAAACACTAAAGATCACAAGGAACATTTTATAATTAGACATTGTCCCAAAGTATTGTGATAACTAACAAGAAGGCAACTGTCATTGCAAGTCTCTATGGACCTGGCAATCTTATCTATTCAATCTGTCATTGCGAGTGAATGAAATGAACGTGGCAATCTCATATGTGATATAATTCAGTAAAAAGCGATTGCTTCATCCGTCAATCCGTTGTACTTCTTGACGGACGACGGATTCGCAATGACAGGATAGACCCGTATCACGTAACTTTGGGACATACCCTATAATTAAACTAAGTGGTGTCAACAGAAGTATATATTATGATGTCCTAAAATGACGCGGTGCAAATGCAGTGCAAACGAAAGTGACAGAATGGTTTTGAATGATCTAACAGATTTAGTTAGGAAAGGAATTCTAACAAAGAAAGGAAAGACGAAGGGGCTTTTGTTCAGAAAAAAGGTGAAGACTTCCACATTTCATGAAATGTGGAAGTCCCAATTTGAAATTTTGTCGTTACATTTTGAATAATATGGTAGAGTTGTAGAACTCGTGTCTAAATACCATGTATAATGATGAGAAAATGAGTATTTAAGTAGCTCTAACCCCGATTGCTGGCAGATAGGGAAAACACTCCTACTGTTTGGAAAATCTTTATCTCGGGGTTAGGAAACTCCCGCCTTTGACGGGATCTCGCTATAGCGGTGACCCTCCTACAGATTGGAAAGTCCTCGTTTAAAATACTTATGGTACAACCCTTACACCACGAGCACGTGGAGAGTTGTCAAAGACCTGAATCACATGGAATATCATAACTATAGACTTACGGGGCGACTCTCCATGAAAATAGTCATGAATCATATTAACATACTTGCATATATCCCTCTCTTCCTCGGAAGCAGTTTCATCATCTGGATGCACAAGTCTACATATCGCCCTTACCTCATAACTTGGTATATCCAGAAACACTACTGCAACAGCAGGATTTGCCATGATGTTAAGGAAGGTATGGGTCTGGAAATCCGGAGTACTATATAATTCAAGTGATGAAAGTTTTGTTAGTTCGACCATATCTTCAGTCTCATAAAGGCCTATCAGTATGTCAATCTTTTCAGTCATAGTAGCATCCCAGGTCTCCTCAAGAGTCTTCATTATATCCTTTATCTTCTCTTTCTTTGGCACAAGTCCAGTTCCCTTTACTGCATTATTTATTGAAAACTCTGTATCCTTTCTCGTGCCACCGTATGAGGCAACCATTCCAGAATGAGGACCAGCAAAACCAGGCATTACCATCTTCTTAATCTCCTCAAGATCCTTCAATCTTGTGGATAGATTCCACTCCATAAACCCGTCAGGTAGTTTCCTTATCTCGAATTCCTGCCATTTGCCATCAACCTCTGCCTTTATTATGCCTTCCTCATACCTTGACATATCTATATGTGGTTGTATAAACATATTATCCTTCCAGTAATTTACATCTACACTCTCAACACATTTACTACTTTCTGTACATGAAAGAAATATAACCAATAGAAATAATAGCGATAAGAACAGATTTATATATCTCTTCATCACATACCCCCATAAGATAAATAAAAGATTAAAAAGGAAATATCAAAATCATAGCCACAGATTACACAGATTTTTTAACACGAATTACACGAATAAATTTTATTCGTGTAATTCGTGGTATTTGTGTTCTTATAATCTTGTGTAATCAGTGAAATCCGTGGCTTTTTTAGAATTTCGATATCACTTCAGTACAAGTATCCTTCTGGTTATTTCTCCATAATCCGTTGAAAGGTGAAGGAAATATATTCCATTCGTTACATCTGTCCTTTCCCATACTGTTGAGTAGTTTCCTGCATCCCTGGTACCATTGTAAAGTGAAGTAACCTCCTGACCCTGTATATTGTATATCTTAAGGGACACATCTCCTCTTTTAGGCAGTGTGTAGTCTACCCATATGTTTTCTACTGCTGGAGTAGGATAGACACTGAGAAGGATGTT
>JAGMCL010000006.1 GCA_023129165.1 Caldifarciminota bacterium
GGATGAACGATTTTCATATCAGAGGTTGCTGGGGTAGAGAAAGGAAAGGGATGAAAGATGAAAATTTACAAAGGATTTGAAGGTAAGGCAGGGAAAATATCTTACGTTGATTTTACCCAAATATATGAGGAAATAGAAAATTTTTTTCCAAGAAAAGATTTCAAAATTGCGCCAAGCAAAAAGATAGATGTTGATGGACATGCTTATGTGATATTAAAAAATTCTATTCAATATATGTCAATAAGCACAGATTTTCCACGTAGACAATTGATTGACATAATTAAAAGCATTTTAAAGGAGGACTAAAATGCCAAAAGAAATGATTGTCGCACTAACTATCATCTTCGCACTATTTTGCTTAATGATTGTAAGAACTATTTGGCTACTACGGAAAGAGAATAATAAAAAGGGGGTGAAAGATTATATTAAATATCCGATGACAATGAGCATTGGGGAGAGATTGAAAAGGAAAAACAGACATTTTAGATGGTAGAGAAATTAAATATTAATTAAGGGGGAGAGAATATGAAAGTTGAAATTAAACTTACTAATTTTGGGGGAGCAGGTCTTTACGAATTAGTGACTAAAGAAAATGATATTACAGATGATGTTATTTTGAAACTTGGGAAAGGTCAACCTTTTTATTATGCAAAATTAGAAGCTGAAAGATTGGCGGTTGCCCTAAATTGTGATTTATATGAGAACGGTAAATTAATAAGGAAAACAATAGGTAAGGGGGAGGAAAAGTAAATGAAAGAATTAACTCCAGAACAGGAAAGCCTAATCGGAGATAACGTATACCACGAGAGAAAACTAGAGGAGGACATTTCTAAAGAGAAAAAAAAACATAAGACTTTCCCGGTTAATCCTGACCGTCTTGACCAAATACTAAGAAAGATAGGGAGGAGAAAATTATGAGCCTCAGACATATCGCAAAATATAGGGCTATGGTAACCGGCAATACCGTTGAGAAAGAAATGGAGGTGTTAAAAACAAGGGAAAAGGGAAGTTATGAAAGGTTATTTGGAATGAAAGATGAGTTTAGAAAAAATAAATTATTAGGGGGAAAAAGTAATGGATGGCAAGAACGTTTTTAGACAGAAATTTACAAGAATTGAAGGGTTGTCTGCAATTAGAAGGCTACCCAGATTAGGCAAGATTAGGTTGGGGATTAAAAAAGTATCTGCAAAGACCGGGAAGGAATATCCGAGTGAGACTGATTATTTTGTATGCCCGGCAGAGGTAAGAAATGTTTGCGGAGATGAACCGAAGGAATTAAATATATCTTTTCCAATGAATGATCCAGAGGTAATATTCCCGCAATGCTATAAATGGTATGGAAGCAGTAAAGGCTTAAAGTGTCGGGGCGATGGTGTAAACGCTTTAAGGCTAAATGATGAAACTAACGAAATGGAAGAACGAACTTGCCCTTGTGAGCTATTGGAAAGCGGTAAATGCAAACAAAGGGCAAGTTTAATCTTTAATCTTCCCGGTGTAGCCATTGGCGGTGTATACCAGATAGACCTATCAAGCTATCACTCAATAGTTGATATTAACAGCGGTATAGATTACGCCAGAGCTTTATTAGGTGACCGAATAGCTTTTATCCCATTTAAGCTAAAAAGAGTACCTAAAGAGACGCACAACGAGGGTAAAAAGCAGATACATTATACATTACAGCTTGAACTTAATGTAACTGCCAAAGAGTTGCAGGGGTTGAGGGAAGGTCAAAAAGTATTTGCGGGACAGAATAAACGATACGAGATTGAAGCACCAAAAGAGGATATCAGTCCCGCTTATGACAGCAAAGAAGATGGGGCAGTAATAGAAGAAGAAACAGAAGAAGAAATTAAAGCAAGAGAGGCGAAGGAAGCCGAAGAAGAAAAGGTAAGGCAGGAAGCATTAAAAAAAGAATATGACGAATTAAATGAACGACAGGCCAAACTAAAAAAAGAAATGGAAGAGGGCAAACATAAATTAAAAAGCTACGAGGAAGCAAAGGCGATATATAAGAAGAAGCAAGAAGAAAGAGTAGCAGTTGAAGCGGAACCAGTAACAGAAGACACCGACCTCGCTACTCAACCGCAAAAAGACAAAATCTATGGAAATGTAGTATGTGAGAAATGTGGCACGAGGGTATACGGTTTTAAATGTCCCAAATGTAAAAATGCTGACAATATGCATATTACTACAAAAGGTTTCATACATAGTCACTTATTAACAAAAAATGATTTTAAGAATGATATGAAACCTATATTATTCCCAGATAAATTAACCAAAATAGAAGCAATGATAATTTGGGATTGGTGGTTAGGTGATAAGCAAAATAATATTGTAGGTGAGAGGACCGTAAGAGAGGCAAAGGAAATAGAGGCCAGATCTAAAACTACTAAAGCCGACAAGATAAAGAAAGCACAAGATATAGTTGATGGCAAGTTAGAAGTAAAAGACGAAGAAGCACCATTCCCTGATGAGGCTATCACCGACGCAGACATCCCAGGAAGCAGTCCCGACAATGCAATCCCATTTACTGGCAAACGCAGAGGCAAGGCAAAGGCTACTGACTAACTTTTTCATTTTTACACTCCAGGGGCAGGTTGAAATCCCTGCCCTGCAATTATATCAATTTATATTTTATTTAAGTTAAAAAAATTAGGGGAGGTAAAAGTAAATGACGATTTATAAGACTACATTCGAACAATGTAAAAAACGAATAGGCAAGGGTGATGTTTGTGAAGGTTGCGGGGGAAAATTAGAGCCAATAGAGACTGTTGATAATTCGGATTGGCCTACTTTCTGGATTGGTTGTAAGCATTGTATGTGTTTTAGAGGGGGAGTTAAAAAAGAATATTGGGAAATTGCTCGTCAATTAGTAAAAGAAGATGCAATTTTACCTTATTCCCATCTACAAAAATATGAATATGAAGATACACCAGAAAGATTAAATTATTATTTAGATACTCAAACTGCAGGGCTTTCTTGGAATGTAGGTTACATTCATAGATTATTAAAAGAGAAATTTAAAGGAGATAACCAAAATGTCAATAATCTTAAAAGCCGTGAAGGCTAAATTATTGGAAGAGCTTCGATTAGATATTTATTTAAAAAATAGTTTCGGAGGCAATAACCACTACGAACAGGGTAGAGAAGATACAACGAGAAATCATTTAGTATTGCTTGGCTATGAAAAGGATAAGCTAATGACGGTTAAGGGTGTAGATGGGTTGATAAAGGAGGCGGGACAAGAGATATGACAAATAAAATAGGTTGGTGTGATATGACGTGGAATGCCTATATTGCTGGTTTATTTGATGGTGAAGGGTCGGCAATTATATTAACCATAAAAAGACCTAATTTAAGGAGACCCTTTAGATTCAGACCAAAGATATTAATAGCTCAAAAAGACCGATATGTTCTTGATAAGATTGAAGAATATTTAAAAATAGGTAAGGTGGTTGAGGATAATTTTAATACTCATAAATATATTATTTTTAATCACGAGCATATCTTTAGATTTATAAAAAAGATACATCAATATTCTCTTATCAAAGAACAGCAATTGAGGTTGTTATTAAGATACATAAATATTGCTACCATAAAGGGTAATCGGAGTTATAACAGAAGAGAGCTTAACCACATCATCACCATAAGGGATAATATACATTTTCTGAATCAGACAACAAGAGAATTAAAATACGATAGGCAAACTATATTGGAGGCGAATCTATATGAATAAGATTGGCTGGTGTGACTTTACTTTTAATCCCGTTTGGGGTTGTAGAAATCATTGTGAGTATTGTTATGCTCGGATATTTGCTAATAGATTTTATAAGGGAACTGCTGAAAAGGAACATCGATATATACATAAATATAGAATTAATTCTTATATTGAGTGGAAAGTATTAGAGAATAGATTAAAGAATTTCAAACTTACTTTTCTACATTCTCATTTCGATAAGAAATTCCCGAAAAAACCGCAACGGATCTTCGTAGGCTCTATGAGTGAAATTTATTATTGGAAAGATGAGTGGTTGGAAAAAGTATTGGAAAAGGTAAAAAGATATCCTCAACATACTTTTCAATTCTTAACTAAATTTCCCGAAGTATATTGCAAAGTATATGATTTTCCGAAAAACTGTTGGTTAGGGGTGACAATTACTAAAGATGATGATTTCGATAATGGAACTTATGATTTTTTGAGGAGTGACCTTAATCGTGACAATATAAAATATATTTCATTCGAGCCATTATTTGGTAGAATATTATCTTATAAATTAATAAAATATTTTGATTGGGTAATCATAGGAGCAGAAACTGGCAATAGAAAAGATAAAGTTATTCCGAAGTTAGATTGGGTTTTAGAGATTATAAGATATTGCGAACATCATAAAATACCAGTCTATATTAAGGATAATTTAACAAAATATTATGCTGAGTGCAGAGGATATAAACAATTTCCAGAAAGGGTGAAGTTATGAAAATAATTGAGTCTACTATCGAGTCATTAATTATAGTCTTAGCATTCATATTAATTGTATTGCCTGAAATAGCTTACAGCTTAACGCTTAGAGGGCGTGACTGGGTTATAGATAGTATGGAGAGAACTATATTTTTTTTAAGGGGAACTATAAAAAAACTATAAAAAGGGGGGTGAAAGTATGAGCTGGAGCGTTTATCTAACTATTAACACTGGCGCAGAAGAAAGAAAAGTTGTTGACATTGGTAATTATACTTACAATGTTTCGCCAATGTATATGAAGGCAATGGGGATTACAATATCGGATTTAGACGGTAAAAAATGCTCTGAAGTTATTCCAATATTAAGAAAAGGTGTTTTACACATGACAGAAAATCCAAGGATACACAAGGCAATGAACCCGCCAAATGGCTGGGGTAAATATGAAACCGCATTAGAATTTTTAGAGATGATTTATAAAGAATGCATAAATAATCCTAAATGTAAAATAGAAGTTTGTTAAAAATTAATTATAAAGGGGAGAGGAAGTAAGATGAACGTTCAAGCGACTATTTGGGGTTTAGAATCTATACAAAAAGATGTTATAGATTATGAATCTGAATCTATCAGAGAAGCTATTAGATTATTAAAAGAACAGGAAAGTGAAATAGAGAAGTTAAGATTTACAATTAAAACCATCATTGATTTGCAGTTAGATTTTAGTAAAGATAATACCGAAAATGTGAAGATAGAAATTCCAAATGAACAAAAAGTTGCAATGGAGAGATTGTATAAAAAAAATCAGGAATTAACTGATGAGAAGGGGGAGGAGAAGGATGACTAAAGAGAAAACGATAAAAGTTTTTTGCGATAAATGTAATGGGAAAGGATTTTATTACGAATACGGACATAGTGGAGAAACTGAATATTACCACGAATGCGACAAGTGTAATAGTACAGGATATATTTACATTACAGAAGGGGCATCGAAATATTTTGTTAAATTTAAAGGAGGCAACCAATGACTAACCACAATTCAATTATCCTACGCATAATCAAATCCTATGTAGGCGACGCTAACAAGCGAACACAAGCCCAAATAACCGACGAATGTATAGCCAGAGGCGGAATCAATATCACCGAACGGCAGACCCGAGTGATCCTTCGTGAGCTAATCGATAACGGCGCACCTATCATATCGACCCCTGCTGGTGGCTATTACTGGTATGACACGGAAGAAGAAAGAACAAGTTGCTATAAGCGGTTAAGGCATAAGGGGATAAGTATATTAGTTAGGGCAAGGCGTATGAACAGGAATTGCCTAGCAGAGAAGGCAAGAAGACGGGAGTGGGAGCAGTTGAGTTTGTTGGAGGTGGGGTAAAGATGATAAAAATAATTTCGACCGCAGGTAACGATATGTATGTGTTTACAGATATGAGAGTTTACAGAAGATTATTTAATGCAAATAGCGATATTTTAATTTATTTACCAAATATGAATACTGCGGGTTAATCATTATTTTAGGAGTGTGATAAATGAGCGATAATCAAGAGCAAGAATATTTAGAAGATGGCTATGTGAAAATATCGAGGCGGGTTTTTAGCAGTAAAACATTTTCCGGACTAAATGCTATTCAAAAATTGATAACCATCTATCTAATATTGATGGCAAACCATCAGGATAATAAGTGGTGGGATAATCACGAAAAGAAATTTATTACTATTAAGCGAGGCAGTTTTATCACATCGATTGACAGTATAAAGAAAAAGATTAAAGACAAATTAGTCACAACACAAAAAATCCGAGTAATTTTGTCAACTTTAAGTAAAATGGATTTTTTGACAATCAAAACAACAAAGCAATATTCTTTTATAACTATTGTGAAATATGACCTTTATCAAGATGGAGAAAGTTATATTAACAAACCAAATGTCAAAGCGGTAACAAAGCAACAACAAAGCGGTAACAAAGCGGTAACAACAAACAAGAATGTAAAGAATGATAAGAATGAAAAAAAGAAGAGAGAGTACGCACCTTCAGTTTTTTTGACTAAAGAAGAATACCAGAAATTAATTATTGAGTTAAGTGAAGATGTAGCTAAAGAATATATCAAGGAATTATCGCTTTATATGAAATCAAGAGGATTAGAAAAAAAATATAAGAGCCACTATGCGACCATACTTGCTTGGCATAGAAGGGATGAGAAGCAGGGCAAGGTTAAGCGACCACAAGATAATGAAAACCAGCCAAAATATATACCGAAAAAAGCACCCAAACTGACTGCCGAGCAGATAGAAAAAAATAAAGAAAGGGTTACAGAATTAGTAAAGGGATTTAAAAATAAGTTTGATATTCCACAAGCCAGTGGGGAAAGTGGGGAGAAAGGAGGATAGAGTAAATAAATGTCTGATGGTGATTATTGTGAAACTTGCGGATATGCGAGGAAAGCAACTAAAAAAGAGATTAAATTTGGAACTCATTATTGCAAATTAGATAAGGGCTTTACAAATGGCAAATCATATTGTGATGTATGGAAACCTAAAGAAAATAAGAAGGAGGAAAAATAATGATAACCAAAAATTATATTAAGATATGTGAGAAAAATGAGGAAATACAATTTGAAAAGAGATTTGCTAATTATAATTATAAAAAAATAGTGAAGGAATTTGAAAATTGGCTCAATGAAGAGATTGGATGTTTTAAACGATTGCGGATAGAAGAAATAGAAAAGAAGTTTCCAGACATAATCATTATCAATATATTAAATAAATTTCAAAGCATTAAGGCACAAAATGAGGTTAAAAAATGAATCAATGAAAGCTAAAAAATTGAAACGTAGGGCAAAAAGGGAAGCAGGCCTAAGTAATAGAAAAAAGGTTGGGTTAGGCTGGGATAATACTTTAAAGATAGCGAGGTCTGGCTTTGAGCCTCGAACTAAAAAAGAGGCGAAAGCCCATAATATGAAATTAAAAAAGAAGGGGGGTAAGTAAATTGACCAACGATCAAAAGGAGGCACTTAAAAAAGTATTTTCTTCTTATGAAAATTATGTAGTTATGAGTTGCGAAAGTGGAAATAATGAAATCTCATATATGAGGGATGTTATAAGATCGATACCTGAATTAGCTAAGGTATTTCCAGCTATATCTCTGGAAAATGATGAGATGGGGATATTTAAAAAAATATATTTTAAAAAGAAGACTAAACAAGATAAACACCAAGCATTGCTTAATAATTGCGTTGATGATGATGAGGCAATATTGCATAAAAGGGAAATTAAAGTTAAGGAAGGCGATTAAATGTTATTGAAATGGACTAAAAAGTATAAAGAAAAATGGGGTTGGTCTAATGCAAGGGAACTCTATATAAAAGAAAAAGAATGTTTAAAAAAATCTTGTTTTAGTCCTCACGATTGGAATCATGATGGGCATTTAGTTTGCCTTACCAATGCTCGTTTTGGATGTCCAATAAAGGAGCGTGATTAAATGTTAATAACTAATATACTGCTGGGAATTGTTATATATTTTTTGATATCAATACTCGGTGAAATATCTAATATTGACAGGAAATTATTAAGCAATGAAGAATACCTAAGGCTGAAGAAACTAAGTAATAGTTTTGGCCCAATAATAAGAAAGGTGAAAGATGAAAAGAAAACTTAGGCTAAAAATCAAAGTAACTGAAAATGATATCAAAAGACAGGTTAAGGATTACCTATCTTTAAAAGGATATTTCCATTTTTATATAATGCAGGGGCTTGGAGCTTATAAAGGTATTCCTGATATTGTAGCCATTAAAAATAATAGAGTGTTATTTTTAGAGATTAAGAGACCTGGTGGAAAACAGTCTGGTTACCAAAAGCAATTCCAGACAGATATAGAGGGGCAAGGCGGGGGATATCATATTGTGAAGTCATTGGAAGATTTGATTAAGATTACAGGTTGAAAAAAGGGGGGATATAATGGTAAAAGTAGAGTATGAATATATTAGAGAAAAGGATAAATTTGTAAATGTTTCTTATAATTTAAAAACCGATGACAAAAACTGGAAAGAAATATTAAAAAAAGAATTTTGCAATATTATAGATAGTAATGAGGATATAATATATATAAAATTTGGAACAGGATTAGGTATTTTATAACTTAAATTGACAAAATATAGGCGGTGGTGATATTATAGATAAAGATAAAATAGAAGTTCGCTGTAAGGGAATAAGGAAAGACGGTCAACCCTGCAATCGTAAATTTTTTGTAGGATCACCGGGATTTGATATATTTGGCAAGCCGAAAGAGATTATAGTGAAGTGTCCGAAGTGTGGCACGTATAACATCATCACCTGTGAGATTGAGGAAAAGGTTATAGTGAGGGTGAGGGAATGAATACAGAAGAAATTATAAATACAGGAAAAGAAATTATAAATGCAAGAGAAGCAAAGGAAATAAAATTAAGAAATGATTTAGCAGACGCAATATTAAATTATTGTAAAGATGGAGAAGGCACAATATATATTGACGATGTTAAATTTAATTTGTATACAAAAAACAAATGGACTAAAGCATCATTCTATTTTAAGGTAGAAGAATGATAAATAAAAATTTTGCCATTATAGATAATGAACTTTATAATATAGTCAAAGGCGAAATAACAGTTATTAATAATAACGGTACTTATGATGTAAAAATATCTCATACAAAATTTGAATATCCCCATGTGAAAAATGTAGGTTGCAAAAAAATATTTAAGATGGGAGATATTGTTAATGTAGGGCTTGAACATGAGAGCAAAAAATTACCGATAATTGTAAGTTAATCTAAAAATCAAATAAACCGTAGAGCTACCAGATAGCCATTTTGATAGGTGAAAGCCTATTGAGGTGGCTATTTTTTTTGAGGTGATTTAATTGAGTATAAAAAGAACACTCAGAGAACGAAAATTTATAAAAAGTTATATAGAGAATAGTGGTAATGCGACAGAAGCATATATGGCTATCAGCCCTAAGATAAGTGAAGAATCGGCTGCGGTTTTGGGTTTTCGTATGTTAAGAAAAGTTAATATTTCAAGCGATGAGCTTATGGACATGATGGGAATGACTGACGCCTACTTACAAGAAAAATTAGATGAAGGGCTTAATGCAACTAAGACTATATCAGTTATACCTATACCACCCAAGCAGTGCGAGCCAAGTACTGGTGATTTACCTAAAGCAACCTCAAAAAACGTTGAATATGTTGATGTAGATGATTTTGCAGTCCGTCATAAATATTTAGATACTGCACTAAAATTAAAAGGTACTTATCCCAGCGAAAAGAAGGATATTGACCTCAATGTTAAAGGCTCATTAGATGTTAACAGCGAACTTGATAAGAAATTAGCCCAGTTAGACGTCAAAGACCTTAAAAAATTAATTAAACCGAATATAAAAACCAATGAAACTAAGCAATGATGAAATTGATATTATTCGTGAACGTGCCAAAGTAGTCTTGTGTAGGCGATCCTTCTGGGAATACTGCCTATACATGGATTATAACTTTTTTACCAGACGAGGCAAGATATTAAAGCCGATAGCCGAAGCATATCAAATGATATCAGAAGGCAAATTAAAGCATTTAGGCGTATGCTTGCCGCCTCGAACAGGTAAAAGTTACCTAACTTCCCTCTGGTGTTCATGGGAGCTTGGCAATAAACCGACTGGCTGTATAATGCGGAATAGTTGCTCTGCTACCTTAGCAGATGATTTTAGTTATGATATCAGGGGCTGGATTGCTGGTAGCGAAAAGTATAAACAGATATTCTCAGACATGATCCTAAGCAAAGATAAGCACCGGATAGATAACTGGGCGGTCACGACAGCTGATAAGAACTCTTACTTCTGCGCTGGTGTAGGTGGTACGATACTCGGTAAAGGCTGTAATTTAGCCGCAATTATAGATGATTCCATTAAAAATGTTGATGAGGCTTTAAGTGAGCCGGTCTTAGAGAAGAAATGGAAATGGTATACCTCAACCCACAAGTCAAGGCTGGAAAGTGGTTGCCCTGAAATATTCATTAATACTCGTTGGAGCAGGCGGGATATATTCGGCAGGTTAGATGAGCGAGGCTTCTTTAAAAAGGAGAATGGCGGTTTAAAAATCGTTATCCCGGCATTAGATGAAAAAGGTCAGAGCTTCTGTCCGGATGTCAAGACCACTAAAGAGCTGATTGACATTAAAAACATGACTGATGAGATGATATGGCAGGCTGAGTGGCAGCAGAACCCCATCGAGGCAGAAGGGATATTACTGCCGATAGAGCAGTTGAAGCGGTTTAGCATTGATGAATTGTTTGCTAATAAAGACACGAGAGTCATTAAAGCACCTGATGGCATAAGAGGTAGGGTCGACACAGCAGACGAGGGAACTGACTATTTTTGCTCGGTAATTGCCTTCATATATGGCGATAAAGTTTATATTGTAGATGTGATATTTACGCAGGAAGGTACAGAAATAACCGAGCCTAAGTTGGCACAGCAGTTAATCGACTATCACGTTGAGGTAACGACTGTCGAATCTAACTTTGGTGGCAAGTCATTTGCAAGGGGCGTAAAGAAAATATTAAAAGATAAAGGGAATCAGTGCTTAGTTAAGACTAAGGTCACGACCCGCAATAAGGAAACCCGAATACTTATGAAGGCTGCATTTATCAAAGAGTACTTTGTTTTCCGTAACGATTACGAGCCAGGCAGTGAATATGATAGATTTATGCAGTCGCTAACGAGCTACTTGAAGGCTGGAACTAATTTGCATGACGATGCGAACGATGCAACGACTGGACTGGCTGAGGATATTGCAAGACCGACTATAAGTTTTTTGAAGTGATAAGGGGTGGATATGGGAAATAATAATAAAATAATAGTAGATTTAGCAGGTGGCACGGGAGCTTGGAGCAAAAAATATAAAGAATTTGGATATATTGTTATCGTTGTCACTCTACCATACTACGATATTTTAAGAACAGTTATTGAAAGTGAATATATTACATTCAAAGGTACTAAGGAATTAAAAGTAAAGATCAGTGATATATACGGAATTTTAGCCGCACCTGTTTGCACTATGTTTAGCTTAGCCAGGACAAGAGCAAAAACTCCACGAGATTTTAGACAAGGTATGAAATTAGTTATAGGTTGCTTAAATATAATATGGAAATGTAGGTATAATCATAAATTAGCTTTTTGGTGTTTGGAAAATCCAATGGGTATTTTAAGACAGTTTTTAGGTAAACCAGTATTCACGTTTGACCCTTGCGATTTTGGAGACCCTTATACAAAGAAAACTGATTTATGGGGATATTTTAACATTCCAAAGAAGAGTGTAATTAAATTAGATAAAAATCAAAGGAGAAAAAGCAAAACTAACGGTAGAGGATTACCGAGTATTAGCGAGATTACGAGCAGTAAACAAACGGCGAAGAGAGCAATAACTCCTGCGGGTTTTGCAAAAGCCTTTTTTGAGGCGAATAAATAAATTATTTAAAATAAAAGGAAGTGGTTAGTATATGATTAACGAGTCATTACAAAAGATTCAATCAGGTGCATTTACTAAGGAGGAAATCTTAAAAAATCTAATCGATGATGACTTAAAAAGCGATGTAAAGGCTAAAATGACTGAAGGGGTGAACTACTACGGCAACAAGCCAGATATATTAGACGAGGACTTCCGGGAATATAAGGTTGAGAATATAACCTATACCGACCAGAGCAAAGGCAATAAACATGTAACCAACAATTTCCAGAAGCTGTTGGTCGACCAGAAAGCCGCTTATATCGTAGGTAACCCGGTAGTGTTAGAAGTTACCAACAAAAAGATGGCGGAGCAAGCGAAAGAAAAAGCAGTTGATGACGTTAAAAATATACTTGGCGAGGGCTTTGAGGATATTTGTAATGACTGGATTATCGGAGCGAGTAACAAAGCATGGGAAACCGTGCATGTGTTTATAGACTCGGAAGGCAGTCTAAAATATGAAATAGTGCCGAGTGAGCAGATTATCCCCATCTATGATACTAACCACGAAAAGCAAATCAATCAGATCATCCGCTATTATGAAGTTACTGTTGTAGACAATGAAGGCAAGGAATCGACCCGCTATGCAGCTGAATGGTGGACTACTATTGATGTCACCTATTACCTTCAAAACGAGCATGGCGATTATGAGCTGGATGTCAATTATAAGCAGAACCCGGCGCCGCATTATTATAAATATAATACGAGCAATAAAAAGAAGAAGCGGGGCTGGGGTTGGGGCAAAGTGCCGTTTATATTGCTCTATAACAACTCAAAGCAAACCACAGATTTAGAGCCGATTAAGAGATATATCGACGCCTACGATGCAGTCACTTCAGGCTTCCTAAACGATATCAAAGATATACAGACTGCTATTTGGGTATTAAAGGGATATGAGGGAACTGACTTAGCTGAATTTATGCAGAACTTGATTAAGTTTAAAGCTATCAAACTTGAAGCTGATGAACATGCAGGGGCAGAGCCTGAACGGTTGGAGATACCCGTTGAGGCTCGCAAGACTATATTAGAGCTACTTGACAATAAAATATACTCCATCGGGCAGGGTGTTGACTTAAATAAACTGATCGATAATACGAGTGGCGTAGCGCTAAAGATATTGTTTACTGGGCTTGATATGAAGGCTAACACACTAATCAGAAAGCTAAAAAAGGTTTTCGAGGATTTGACCTGGTTTATATGTGAGTTTATTAAACTGGATAAAAAACAGCTATACGATTATAAGGACTTCGGGTTTGTAATCAATAAATCAACTATCTATAACGTGCAAGAGCTATGCGAGAATGTCGTAATGATGACCCCATTTATGAGCAAGGCGACAGCAGTGGCTAATAATCCATATGTTGAGGACGCTAAAGCCGAATTAGAGCTGATGGAGAAAGAAGAGGCTGCGGATATTGAGGCTTATGGTAAAGGGATAGGAAAGGAGAAGGATGAAAATACCGAAGAAGATTAAGGTAGCTGGGCATGTTTATAAAGTATTTTATGATGATAAATTTTTAGTAAAGAGAGAGATTTTAGGGCAATGTGATTTTATTACTCAAAAAATAAGGTTATCCAAAAAATACGGTAAACAATCAAGAGCAAAATCAGATATAGAAAGAACTTTTTATCATGAAATGGTACACGCAATAGATGGCAGTTATAACAATTATGGTCTTTCAGAAAAAGAAACACAAAGATTATCCACTGGTTTACATCAGGTTATGAACGATAATTTTATTGTTAAGGTTAAGAAATAAGTAGAGGTTAATCAATGAAAGGAGGAAATTATGACTGATAATACTTTTACGAGTTCACCAAAACAAAAATTGGGCAATATGAATAAAAAGACAAATTACAGCTTACGATGTATTAATTGTGGTTCAAAGGAAGAAATAAATTTGGTTGCACATCGAAATAAAGAAGAATATATTTGCGGATTTATAGCAGTTTGCAGTGATTGTAGTAGATTACTTGATAAATGTGAAAAAAATATTCAAATTGTTGTTAAATGAGGAGAGAAAATGAAAATACCAATGATATTTTGTAATAGAGAAACTGCAGCACTTTGTTTGGCTTTTCAAAGTGCAATAAGACATTTAAAGATAGGATTTAGAGAACTTGGTATCTGTCTTATTTTTGCTATACCCCGTATCTTTATAACAGTTTTAGATTTGTTATCAAGAGGATTTAAGAAAAGAATAATTTGAAGGTTAACCAATGGGTGAACATTGTCAAATATGCGGTAAAGAATATGATTATGTTTACAAAGTTTCCGATAAGTTATGGAAAAAAATAACTGGTATTAAAAATGGTAGTGGATTAAGATGTATTCCATGTCTCGATAAAGAGGCAAGAGAAAAGGGGATAGTAATATATTGGGAAGGAAAATTAGATGAACCAAACCGAATTTAACACATACTGGGAAAACAGGGTAGCACGTAGAACGACAGCCTACTTTTCTAATGCTGACAATGTAGCTAAAGTAATAAAAAGGGTCTATGTCAGTAACTACAATCAGCTACAAAAAGAGATTGCCTTAATCTATAAAAAATATATGAAGACTGGCAAGGGCGTTTATCGGGCTGCATATGTGAAGCAAGTAATGACTAATATCGATCCTAAACTAACTAAGTTATTCCTAAAGCAGAATAAAGAAATGAAGGTACTGTTCGGTAATACTTACCAGAATGAGTTTTACAATGCTATATTTGATTTAGGCAGGGGTGGCCTGCAATATTCGTTTACTCCGTTAAATAGCAAAGCACTTGCTAAGGTGTTGAGTTATCCCTGGAGCGGTGCAGACTTTTCAGAGCGATTATGGGATAACAAGGCTAAATTAATTCGCAATCTAAAGCAGAATATTACACAAGGGCTGGTACAGGGGCAGGGCTTCCCAGAGATGACCCGCAATTTGGCTAAAAGAATAGATGTGTCTTATAAGCAAGCCAATGTATTAGTCAGGACTGAAACACAATATTTCGTTAATCAAGCTCACTATGATTCTTATATTGAAGCAGGAATAGACAAATATCAATATACGGCTACAATGGAGAAAAACACCTGTCCAGAATGTGCAAGTCTTGATGGTAGGGTCTTTTTACTTAAAAATGCTTCGGTAGGTGATAATTACCCGCCTATCCATCCTGATTGTAGATGTTCGACTATTCCAGAGCTTGGACAGAGCAGGACAGGTACGAGGTCAGCTAAGATAGGTGATGAATGGGTAGAAGTGCCTGAAACTATGACCTTTGATGAGTGGCGGGCTAAAAATGAATATGCTTATTTGAATCCGTTGGCAGATTAGTATATAATATTATTATGGATGATATTGAAAAGAATATCCGTAAAATGAAACGATACTACGGTGATGATATCGAGGCGGTACAGTCAGCACTTGATCCAGATGAAACATATTATTATTATAAAAAGCGGCACGTTGCGACCCTGACAATGTCCACGAAGGATGGGCAGGTCGGTATAAGTTTTGAGTTTGTAGACTTGTATTGTCCATTTTGTGGAAAGAAATTAGAAAGGGAAAAAGAATAGAAGGATATTTGACATTAAAATAAGTTAGTGATATTATAAATGAGTAAATAAAATTGAATAAGTCATGAGAACGCCCAGAGCGTCTTTTATCAAGAATAAAATCTTGATTTGAGACGCTCTTTTTTTTGTTTAATCGGGTCAGTCTAAAAGCTCAAGACCTTAAAAAATGAGGTAATCAAAAGTAGGCGGGTAACCTATTAAAAAACCTAATTGAAAGGAGTTAAATATTATGGAAGTTTTAAAAGAATTACTCGGTGATTTATACACAGACGAGATTAAAGAAAAGGTTGGTGATGTGAAGTTAATAAAGCTTGATGAAGGAAAGTATATTCCAGTCGATAAGTTTAATGCAAAAATTGAAGAAGTTAAACAGCAAAAAGAGCAGTTAGACGAATATAAGAAGCAGTTGAAGGATTTGGAAAAGAAGGCAAAAGGCAACGAAGAATTTGAAAAGACTATTAAAGATTTGAGGGCTGACAATGACAAGAAAGACGCTGATTATCAGGCAACTATTAAAGCTCAGACAAAAGACTTTGCCATCCAATCCGCTATTAAAGAAGCTCAAGGCAAAAATGTTAAAGCTATTAAGGCACTACTGGACGCAGATAAAATTACAGTAGACGACAAAGGGATAACGGGACTTTCCGACCAACTGGACAAAATTAAGGAATCTGATGCTTATTTATTTGGTGAAGACAAGGTAGTCGGTAGAGATGATCAAACACCTAAAGATAAAAGCAATCCAAAACCTGAAACCTTAGAAGCTGAGTTAAAGACAGCAGAGAAAGACGGGGATACTTTGGCAGTTATATCTCTAAAAAGAAAAATATCACAACTGCCACCAAAAGAAAAATAAAACATTGTAAAGGAGATGTTTAGTTATGACAATAGGTTACCGAGCTGACCTGCCAAATTATGCAGGGCAGTTATTTACCGCAAGTAGAGAACAGACACCATTTTTATCTATGATAGGGGGTATTAATGGTGCTAAAGTTACAAAATCGTTAAGTTTCCCTATAACAAGTGAGTATACTTTGACCTCAGTTGCACAGCCGGCTATTACTGAAGCCGTTGCTGCTGCCGGACCGCCTGCACCTAAGAACTTTACCAGAGGGCAGACACATAATACCGTGCAGATATTCCAGGAAGGAATACAGATCTCTTATGTCACGCAGGCTACTATGGCTCAGATGAGTGGGCTTAATTTTGCCGGAAGCAAAAATAATGTAGGTGATGAGAAGGATTTCCAAATCCTCTTGAGTCTGCAAAAGATAGCTCGTGATGTAGATTATAGTTTCCTTCATGGTGCATACGTTGTATACGCAGATGAAAACAGCGCATTTACCACTCGTGGAATAGTCACTGCTGCTGTTTCTAATACCACCGCAGAAGGTGGAGCTACCCTAACTAAAGCATTATTCAATGCTGCTCTAATCGACGCTTGGGGCAATGGAGCAAAATTCATTAAACCGGTTATTTTCTGCGGAGCATTTAATAAGACTAAATTCAGTGATATCTACGGTTATGCTCCTGAAGATAGAAACTATGGTGGATTAAATATCAAGACTATCGAAACCGACTTCGGAGTAATGGGTATTGTATTAGATCCTCATTTAACAAGCTCAACTATATTAGTAGCTGATTTAGCAGTATGTAATCCTGTATTTGCTAACCTGCCAAACAAACCAGAGTTATTCTATGAGGAACTTGCTAAAGACGGCGCAGCTGAAAAAGGGCAACTTTTCGGAATGTTAGGATTAGACTACGGACCGGAATGGATGCATTTAACCATGACCGGATTAGCCACAAGTTAGGGGGTGTTATAAATGAGTTTTAATAATATAAGAAATCCCCAATTACGAGAAGATTTAGTAGATATATTTGGAGATATAATCTCTTATGCTTCAGATACAGACACACTAACTATAGCTGGTAATGTTTCAATAACAGGAAGTTTATCATACGGCTCAGTCAGCGTACCAGTCAGTCAGTCCTTATTAGGAACTTTAACTGTTGGAATATCCGGTACAGGTTACGATGTGAAATACTGGGGTGATACTGCTGGGAAATATTGGCTTTGGGATGAGTCTGCTGACGGCGTAGTACTTGCTGGCACATTTACCCAAACCGGCAATATGGCAGTAGAAGGAACATTCACACTTACCGGCGCACCAAGTATTACAGGTAATATGGATATAGTAGGTACTCTTAGTGTTGGTGTAGATAATACCGGGCATGACGTAAAATTCTTCGGTGCTACCGCTTCCAAGTATTGGCTCTGGGATGAATCCGAAGACCAAATGGTTATTGCCGGAAGTGTAGCCATTACTGGTAATTCTCAATTTACCGGTACTGTTACCGTAGGAGTAAATGACACAGGACATGATGTAAAATTCTATGGCGCTGGAACTGGCAAGTATTGGCTTTGGGATGAATCAGAGGATGGTGTTGTATTAGTCGGTACTATGTCTATAACCGGTGCTACAGCACTAACCGGAACTTTAACAGCTTCAGGAGTTACCAACGTATCTTGTACTACCGACGCTTCCGCAGTAGGAACAGCAGCCTTAAAGACAGCAGGTGGGTTAGGTGTCGCAAAGAAAGCATATATCGGAACTGACTTAGTTTTAGTTGCAAAAGGTATTGATATGTCAACTGCCGGTACTGGAAGTTATGATATAACACTTAAAACTAATATGGCAGACGCTTTGAGTATAAAGGATAGTACAGCCGATATAATTGTATTTGCGACTACTACTGGAACTCCAGTCGTTACAGTTACACCAATTAGCACATTTACAGGTATAGTAACTATTAATGGCGGAATAACAATGGGCGACGCTAAAAATATAGCTGTAAATACTACTACTGGAACTAAAATCGGTACAGCTACAAGTCAGAAGTTAGGATTTTTCAACGCTACTCCTGTTGTGCAACCTGCAGCCGCTGCTCAAGCCGCTGCTCCAGCAGGTGGAACAGGTGCAGCCGAAGGTGGTTGGGATACTGCCGGACATAGAGATAGTGCGATAGCAACAATAAATGCAATAAGAACCGCACTTGTTAACTTAGGAATAATTAAAGGTGAAGTTTAAATAATATAGGCTTTGCGGGTGTGCCTTTGTAAACACCCGCAAACTTAAAGAAAGGAGGAAAAAAGTAAATGAAAATTAAAGCAGGGGATTTAAGAAATATAGGTAGCGGGTTAATAGAAATCCTTAAAATTGAATTACCGGTAAAGCCATCTTATTGGCTGGCAAGGATTGCAAATAAAATCAATTCCGAACAAAAAGCATTTGAAACCGCAAGAATGAATTTAGTCAAAAAGCATGCCAAAAAAGATAAAGAAGGTAATCCGTTAGTTATAAAAGATAAGGATGGTAAACCTACAAATAATTTTGATGTACCCGATATAGAAGCCTTTAATAAAGAATTTAACGAACTAACTGAACAGGAAATTGAAATAAATATTGAACCGATTAAATTAGATGCTTTAGGCGATATTAAAATCAAACCGGTAATTTTGGCAAAGTTAGAAAAGATTATAGAAATATAAAGGGGGAATCATGAGGAAATTAGATTTAGCAAACTATACTTTTACAGCTAAAGACCAGCAGGGGATAGACCGATTTGTAACTTTCCAATTTAAAAATGCTTTAATAAATGTTTTAACTCATCAAAGTTTGGCTTTAAACGGATTGGAACTATTAGAGATTGACCCAGTAGTGGTTAAAATTGAAACTGCAAATCTGGAAGTTATTTTAACTGAAGATGATTACAAGAAAGTAATCGAGCATTTTAAACGCTTTAGAGGATTTAGTAATAATGACAGACCATTTGTGAAACGTGTTTATAACTGTCCAGAAATACCCGATGACGGTAAAAAAGTTATTGAGTTTGGTAATAATTAAGAAAGGAGGAAAATCATGGTAGATAAAAAAGAAGTCAGAAATATTAAGGTTTTTGGTCGTGGCAGGCTTCACAACCCCGATACCGGCGAATATTTTTGCAGGTTTAATGAGAACGGCGAGGCTTTGGTAAGCCCGGAAGAAGCACAAGTCATTAAGAAATATCATAAGCAGGTTAGGTTTTTAGGACAAAAAGAGAAGCCTGTTCAACAGCCGAATATAAAAGATATTACCAGACCAAAGGCAATGAGTGATATAAAAGTCGGGTTTAAAATCCCTAATAAATAAAGGAGATATATTATGGACGTGAAATCGTGTCAAATCGCTATTGATGGTAAAACATCAACTGCGGTAGATTTAGAGGATTGTGAAATATTAGGGTTAATCTTGCCGACACTGGTTAGCGGTGCTTTAACTTTTACCGTAAGCTCTACATTAACAGGAACTTATATTGCTCTACAATCGAAAGCCTTAGCAGCCCTGTCAATATCGGCAACTACCGGCGGGATTGCAATAGCCTCAGATGATTTAGCAGGCTTGAAAGGTTATCGTTTTGTAAAGATTGTTTCCGCAACTACGCAGACCACGACAGCCCGAACATTTACCTGGTTACTCAAGAAAAATTGGCGAAGATGAGGTAATATCTTATGGCTTTAATATTAGAAGAAGTTTTAGCATATCTAAATAATTATTTTGTAGATGGCTTTGCTCCTAATATATATGTAACCTTTACAGCCGTTGATAAGAAAATTACTCTTTCTACTGAAGATGAGACTCTTGACAATATAGGGGTCGAATTAGAGGCTGCCCAATATTTACGGATTGAAGGCAGTAAATTAAACGATGGGATATTCAAAGTGGATTCGGTTGGCACTAATTATATTGTAGTAGAAGAAACCTTGATAGACGAGGAAGCTGATTATATTAATCTGTATGAGCTGGCCATCCCTCAAAAACTATTATCACTTGTAACTGAAATGATTGCTTGGTCGGGTACTAATAACGTCAAATCTGAAAGGTTGGGACCTCATTCTATAACTTATGACAAACCAGTGACAGTATTTACTTCATTTGAAAGCAGATTAAAGCGATGGCGAAAGGTTGGCTTCAGGTAGATGACTGCATTAAGCGAGTATATGCTCGATAAAACTATAATACAAAAGCGAAAGGCAAGCAACACAGGTGATAGTGTCGAGGCTTGGGCCAATGTAGTAACTGATATTAAGATGGCGATATATCCTGCTGGATCATTTGCTGTATCTAATTTTCAAAGTCCTTATACAAGAATTAGATTATCTCATAATGGCTATTGCCTGACAAGTGCTGCAACCTGGCAAGTAGGCGATAGGGTCTATTATGGTTCGATTATATATACAGTTTTAGAAATACGCACTTGGGGAACTCTGTATGAATTAAAATTAGGAGTCATATAATGGCTAAACCTAAATTTCTATCAATGGAAATATTACAAGGTATGGACTTAGCTAACCGTTTTCGGCTGATGGGTAATAGGGCGGAAACTGAAACACAGAAATTTGTTTTAAAAGCCGGTGAGCTTGTAGGTGGAAAAGGTAGGCAGTTGGTCCATGTTTTAACTGGTCGTTGTAAGGCATCTATTTCTACACAGTTACAGGGTGGAAGTTTAACAACAAAACCAGTGTCGCTGACGGGTCCACAAGTGATTTATGGCCCGGCACTTGAAGCGATGTTTCCTTATATGAAACCAGCATTAGAGCAGAAAAGAGAAGATATCAGAAAATTAGGTGGAGGCTTATTAATCACAATCGTTAGGGGGAAATCTTATTAATGGCATTAGCAACTTCATATATTACTGAATTGATTGAAAAAATAATCACAGCACTTAACACTGCCGATATTGAAGGCATTGTAGGCGTTTATTTTGGAGACCAGGAAGCGTTTTCAGCTTACCCAGTTATTTGTGTAGGAAGTCCACCACTGCTAAACGAAGAATTTCCAGTTATGGCAAAAGGTGGAACGTATGACGAGGTATATAGCATTCCTATTTTAACCTACGTAAAATATGCCGATACTTTAGCTAATAATAAACAGCTTTACGATATTGACGGAGAGATTAAAACAGCATTAAGAAATAATTATTTTAGTGACTATGTTTATATTATCGACATTATACAGACAAGATATGTTATTGCGACTAAACCCAGTGTCAATTTAAGAGTAAGTGAAACCACTATTAAATATACAAAGAGAATCAGTTAAAAGAAGGTGATTAAAATCGGTAAAAATCAAAGAGGTAAAAGAGATGGTTCAGGTCCCTATAAGGATAGTTACCAGAGAAGAACATCTAATACAGGTAAAAGAATACAATCGGGGCAAAAATGCCCTGTTAGAAATAAAAAAATCTAAATAAGAAGGCGATAATATGAAGTTAGAATTTAATCAGAATAGCGAGCTTTTCTTCCCTGATTTTGGGCTATATAAACCGAAACAGGTAGTAAACGTAGAAGATAAGTTGGTGGCTAAAAAGATGTTAGCTACCGGCTATTTTGACAAGGTAACAGAAATAAAGAGAAAAATTAAGATAAAAAAATCTAAAAAGAAAGGAGTTGATAAGTAATGCCTACAGGAATACGCTCACATATCGGGCTTAAAAAAGAGACAACTTGGGGTAATGCGGTAACAGCGGATAAATTTCTGCCATTTACTAAAGAATCGATTACTCCGGATATCGAAGAAGTTTTATCGGAATCGCAAAGGGCAGTAGTTGACGAACCGCTAAGTTATCAAGGCGAGAAAAAATTCAGTGGCGATATTGTAATGGAGGTACACCCGGCAAATATAGGACACATTTTGCGTAGTGCTTTAGGTGCGCCTGCCGGAGCGGTAGCCGCTGGAACGGCAATAGTTGAATTAGAAGATTGCGAGGATGCTTGGGATCAAGCAGAAGGCGTTAATAGTGGGGTTATTGCAAGTATCGATTCAGGTGATTACAAAAAGGGCAGTGCTTCAGTTAAATTAGTTGTTACTGCTGGGGTTGCAGCCGGTGAAATTTTAGCTACTGAGTTGGTAACTTCTACTGATATGAAAGCCGATACTGATTTAAAAGTATGGATCAAATGCAGTAAAGATTGTGATGCCGGACATCTGGCATTTATGATTAGTGAAGTAGCTGGTTGTGGCGGTGTAGAACATAGTACTTTTAAACATATTCCAGTTCCTGCTTTAGTAGCCGGAGTTTGGAAAGAATGTACTATTAAATTGGGCTATATTAGCAGGTCAGATATTGCATTTGTAGATGGGGGTGCTGGTGTTGATACTATAACTACCGTTGACGGTGATTTTGTGGTTGCCGGATTTGTGTCAGGAGATATAATTCACGTTACAGGAACTGATACCAGTAACGGAGATTATACTCTTACTGGAGTAGCAGCCAAAACTCTTACTATGGCTACTGCTACTTTACCAGGGAATGAAGCAGCAGGTGCAGCGGTTATAAGTGCTATGGATACTTTTAATGCAATTATCTCTATAGGAATAAAGATGGTAACAGATAAAGCCGAATGTACTATTCATATAGACGATGTAAGAAGAATAGTTACTTCTGACGCTTCCAACACTAAAGACCACGTATTTACACCGGTACAAGCTGATTTTCATGCTTTATGCACGCTTCCACCTTACACCTTAGAAGTATACAGAGACCAGAGTAATGATAAGGCATGGCAGTATAAGGGTGCAGTAGTTAATACTTTATCGCTTAGTTTTGGTACTGGTGAGAAAATCTTGAAAGCTACAGCCGGAATACTTGCCAAAGAAGAAGCGGAAATAGATAAAGAATCGGTTAGCCTAGAGACTACCAATCCATTCACATGGAATCAAGCTCAGGTTAAAATTGCAACTAATGACCATGACTATTTAGAAGATTTTACCCTTGACCTTGATAATAAAATCGTACCAAAATTCAGTCTTAACGAATCCAGCTATGCCAGGATGTTTTACCGTGACGGCTACAGGACTTTCAATTTTAGCTTTACAACTGATTTTGTAGATAAGACTGAATATGACAAGTTTATGCTTGGTACTCAACAGGCGTTTCAGATTGTATTTACAGGTGCATCATGTGAAGATGGCTATTACTACAAACTGCAAATTGATATACCGGCAATGCGTTATATAGCCTATCCGATTAATGTAGATGGCCCGGGAAGATTATCGGTTAAAGTTATTGGGAAAGCTAAATATAGTAGCAGTGACGGGTATGCAGTTAAAATCACATTAACGAATTTAGAGACAAGTTATTAAAAAAAAGAGGAAGGAGGAAAATAAAAAAATGGCTAAAGTAAAAATTGGGGACGTTGAATATAAACTTGAATCATTAACAGCACTTGATTTAAAAAAACTAAATGAAGAAAAAAAAGATAAAAAAATATCAGATTATGACCAAACTTTTAATATCTATCTATATGCTATCAAGAAATTCAACGATAACGTAAAAATGAGCCTTGAGGAATTTATGGATTCATTCCCATTATCCGGTATGCAGAAAAAGATGAAAGAGATTAACGAGATTACCGGTATAAATTTTACACAACCTGGCAAGACATTGTAGAACTGTTTGCCTTTACTTACGGCTGGAAATATAAAGATATATTGGTAATTCCATTAATTGACTTAGGCAAATTGAAAAAAGGCACATCGAAAATATACAAACGAAAAGTAATAGTACAAGAAGCAATCTTAAAATATTTAGGTATAGATATAGATACTATTTAACTTGTACCTTCTTAATTGAATATATAGCTTGACCTAAATCAATAATGTCTGGTTTTAAAATAAATTCCCAGTATGATTGACTTATTTCAACTTCATAGGCGATTTCTCCTCTCATTAATTGATTAGGAGAAAGTTCACCATCTAAAGTACCTTTAGTGTTTGCAAAAATAGCTTGCTCTTGGGAATAACCTTCCTTATCTATTAATTTTAACATTAACATACTGGAGAACATAACAGATTCATTGCTAATATTTTTAACAGAACAATTTAAAATTAACCAAATGTTATTGGATTCTGGCGAAAATAAATCATCGCCCTTATTCCAACGTGCAGAATTTAAACAAAATTGGATATTGCTTATTTTAATAGTAGTACCCATTTTGAATGTTTTATAACTTTTTTGGGATTGGTCTTTTAAGTATTCCCAAGTTCCATCGGATTTTAACAGAACTTGTTTACCATCTTGGGTAGTAGCGGTTTGATTGGCATAAACAAAAATTGAAGAGATTAAACAAAATACAATTATTAACGAAAATAATTTAACATTTTTCATAATTTTATCCTCCTTATTTTGAATTATAAACATTAAAAAATATATTGTCAAATTGGAGTGAAGTAATTGACCAACGAAGAACAACTTTTAATAGCCATAAAAGCAGATACAACCAACTTAATGAGTGGTTTAAAAACTGCAAGCACCGGTATAGGTAATTTTAGCAAAAAGATTGCTGGCATAGGTAAAGGTATGACTATTGCAGGGGCTGCTATAACGGCAGGCTTTGCGATGGCTATTAAAACTGCTTCCGGCTTCGAACAGTCAATGGCTAATGTTGCATCGGTGGCAGGGGCAACCAAAGAAGAACTTAATATGCTTAGCGATGCCGCCCGCAAACAAGGCGAGGAATCTGTTTATTCTGCAAGCCAGGCAGCTGATGCTATGTATTATTTAGGTTCTGCTGGTATGGAAGTCAATGAAATTATCGGAGCATTAGCAAGTACGATGTCACTTGCTGCAGCTACTCAAAGCGATTTAGCTTTTACATCAGAGGCGGTTGCTTCAACTTTATCTCAATATAATTTAGAGGCTAATGAAGCCGGTAGAGTATCGAATGTTTTTGCAGCAGCCATTTCAGGCTCACAGGCTACTATGGAAAAGTTAAAAACATCTATGAGTTATGTTGGTCCAATGGCTGCAAGTATGGGAATGACACTCGAAGATACTGTTGGGATATTAACTAATCTCTATAATGCTGGTTATGACGGCTCAAAAGCAGGTACAGCTTTGAGAATGGCTTTTGCTAAAATGCTTGATCCTGTTGGTAAAACTGCCGATACAATGGAAAGATTAGAGGTTGCTATTGTAGATTCAGAAGGTGTAATGCGACCTTTTAAAGATATTATTAACGATTTAGGTGAAGCCGGAATGAGTGCCGGCGATGCTATGCAAATATTTGGTACTCGTGCTGGCCCAACAATGTTAGCACTTGTTTCACAGGGGCAAGGTGCTATTGAAGATATGACAGAAGAAGTTACAGGAACTCAAAAAGCCTTTGAGATGACTGAAACACAAATTGATACTTTTCAGGGAACTATGAAACTTTTAAATTCAGCTTTTGAAGAATTTCAAATAACTTTAGTACAGGATTTAATGCCTGCATTAAGACCGTTTATTGAGCATATAACAGAAATAATTAAAAAAGTTAGTGATTGGATTAAAGTAAACCCGGAGTTAGCTGCGAATATTACAAAAATAGCAGCCGTAATTGGTGGAATATGTATTGTAGGTGGTCCTATCTTAATGGCAGTGGCTGCTTTTGGTGGAGTGGCTACAGCAATAGCAGCAATAATAAGCCCAATAGGGTTAGTTGTTGTAGCAGTTGCAGGGTTAGCAATAGCTTGGAAAACTAATTTTATGGGCATACAGGATAAAACTAAAGCCGTTGTTGAATTTTTAAAAGGATTATTTGCTAAACTTGTAAAATTTGCAAGTGATAGCTTTGGTAGATTAATTAAAATTATTGATGCTGTTAAAAAAGCAATTACCAGCATAATAGAAAGTTTTAAAAATATCAAGCTTGGTAGTAATAAAGTATCTGTCAGTGGAATAGGCAATATTCAAGAGAGTATAGCACAGGCAACCAAAGGATTACCATCACATCAGAAGGGGATAAGCTACGTTCCGGAAACCGGCTTAGCCTATCTCCATGAAGGTGAAGGGGTATTAGACAGAGAGGAAAACAGAGCTTATAGAAGCGGTGGCGCAAAGAGTTACACCATAAATATCAATAATCCGGTTGTTAGAGATGATGGCGATATAGATAAAATTAAACAGCAAGTAAGAGAAGTAATGAATGAAACGACCCGGCAATTTAACCGTACCGGCAACGTATTAATTCCCGGTATGGCATAGGAGGTAAATTATGGCAGTAGGCACAATAGCAATAGGAGCAACGACACTTGATACACCAGTAGGATATAGCCACGAGCCTATTAAAGCTGAAACATATCAGAGGACTATCAGGGGTGACATGATAATAAATCGGGCAGTTACAGCAGAGGATCAACCTATAGCAAAATATCGCTTTGAAATATCCGATGTAGTTAACAGCAAAATGCTTGCCATAAAAGCTGAAGCAGTCCATATAAGCAATCTATATTTAGTTGATTATATAGAAATAAAAGAAGTATTAAGCGGTGATGGGTCTACTAAGACCTTTTATACATTAAGAGAAATGAATACTAAAACTGACCCTGTACCGACTATTACAGTTGGCGGAGTATCAAAATCACCTACTATCACTATAAATGATTCAGGCAGGGCAAAGTTAGTTTTTACAGACGCTCCTGCTGATGTAGACGATAATATAATAATCCAGTACGAGCCTAAATATTCAGTTAGGATTATTAGTTTTCGTTATACCGGCAGAATAAAAGACGTTGCTAATTATACCTTAATTTGTGAGGAAGTGTAAAAATGGAAACAAGTTTATCGTGTTTTGTAGCGGTAAATGAACAGGATAGTGATTTAAAAACCTATGCAGAAATAGACGGTACTCTATTAGTAAATCAAGAAGGAGAATTTTTTGGCAAGACTATTGACGGCTCTTTAACCGTAGTCCGTGATGTTGTAGGGGCTTGCTTAAACACTTCTCAATCTCTACGAATAACTATCACCATTGACGGCGAAAATGTTTCCGATTCCATTGTAAGCGATATTACTATTGCTCACAATCTAAACTATATAAGCACATTCTCGCTATCACTTGGCGACCCCAAATATTCCCCATTAACCGATTCCCATATTGCAATCAATAAAGTTGTTGTAATTACTGTATTTATTAACGGGCAAGAAATTAAGATGTTTACGGGGCTAATTGATACTACCCATACCACCTATGATGGCGGGTATAGGTTAAACATTACTGGCAGGGATTATGGTAAAAAGCTACTCGATAAAACTATGACCTTGATATCGGTACAGGAATCAGCTCAAAATGCTTATCGTGGGTCAATGGTGAAATACCTTGCTGGCGAAGCAGATATATCTAATGTAAACGTGCCTACAGGCGATGCAGTCACTATTGACCATTCATTTCAAGACCAGACTATCTGGGATATGATTCAAAAAGAATGTGCTATTGAGGGCTGGTATGTGCAATTCGATGAAGATGGGCTAATGCACTTAAAAACTCGAACGATTAAAACTGATACAGATGACTATCCTAAAGCTAACTGGGATTATGGAGAAGATAAATTTGTCCAGTTAGGGCTGGAAACATCTGATAGGGGAATAATTAATAAGTTAATTATATTAGGAGCGATTTTCGAGGAAGAAACGATAACTATTGAGCATGATGAAATTGAACAGCAGGTTGAAGTACCGACCGAAGAATATCAAGAAGATACCACTACTATTAATAAAAGTTTTAGCTTAGGAGAAAGTGTCACCAATTGGTCTTATAACGATGGTGATTTTAAAGTAGTCGCAACCTATATCGGACCCTTTAAACCATCTGGTTTTATATTCCCTAAATATCAAGATTATTCATTTAAGGTAACACTATTAAATAATGATTTAGATATTCAAAACATAACCTGCACAATCACAGGTGGGGCGAGCAAATATATATCAACTAATACAGGTTGCACAATCCATCGGGAAATAACCAGTACCCTCGATTGGAATTTTACTGAAAAGGCTTTTATAATCTCTATCGTGATAAAAACTAAAGAACTGGTAGCAGGCGGTTCAGTATGGATTACCGAAACAATTCCTAATGAGACTACGGTATCGACTATAACTCATACACAAGTCAAGGCAACGATAACAGATGAGGGTTCTATTGCCTTATATGGAGAACGCAAACCTAACAATGAAGGCACGCTTCCATTCCCGCTTGCAGAAACTACAGCACAATGTAAGCGTATCGGGGAAAATATTATATTAGATTCTCATAGATTTATTAAGCAACCTGACTTTTTAGTCAACTTCAATCCGAAATTAATCGTAGGGCATACTGTCGAATTAACCGATAAGAAGATTGGCTATAGTGCAAGCCGATACTTTGTAGAAGAAGTAATACATACTATAAGCATTAATAGCAAGACAGGGGCAGTAAGACCTCGCACACGGATAGGATGTGTTTTTTATGCTTAATTTAGCTTGGGCGTGTACTAAAAATACAGTAGGCAATATTACTTCAAGAAATACTTACATAACAGCCGAGATAAAAAAAGACCAGGGTAACGGTAAATATAAAGTTGAGATAGCAGGTAGTGATAAAGAATATCCCAATGTCTTTACAATCGAAACTGACCCTACTTATGCAGTTGGCGATAAGGTTGGCATTTTATGGGAATATGGCAATCGTGAAAAACCTGTTGTAGCTGGCATACTTCGGGATATTACATTTATAGAAGTGACTGGCGGGGTAAACTCGCTTGGCATTTAAGGAGGGTTAATATGTATGAAAAAATATTTATTTATACTGTTAATAATTATAGGAGTTTTAGTTATGTTAAAACCTATTAATTCAATTATAAAAGATAGTATAGGCAATATAATCTATCGGGGCAATATAGTGACTGGAATAGTAGCAGTTGATAACGGCGATGGTAGTTATGATGTGTTTATATCAGAATCAGATAGAGCTTATCCTAAAATATTTACTTTATCGGCAAATCCTGATTTAGCAGTAGGAGATAAGGTACGAATCCTATATAAAAATGGCTGTAAAGAATTACCGATTATATTACCGCCAGTAGCAGCGACTGGAATAAATTTATATGAAAATCAAATAGTAATCGGTGATAATGCGTATACAAATATGACTTCTGCTGATAAAAGAGAAGCAATGCCAATTTTGGCTATATCTAATCATAAAGTTAGTCAAATATATTTATATTTATCAAGATTAAATAGCCCTGGAACTGTAAATATAAGTATAAAGGTTGCTGATGCAAATAAAAAACCCACTGGTGCAGTTTTGGCATCAGGTAATACAGATGGAGATACATTATCAGAGACAGGCGAATGGAGAGAAATAGATATAACTTCATATACATTTTCAAAAGATATTTGGTATGTAATTATAGTCGATGTTCCTAATGCAGCTGCCTATGATTGTCTTAGATGGTGGGGAACATTTGATGATGAATATCCAGATTCAATTGGTATATATTCACAAGATGCAGGAGTTAATTGGTATAACGATATTATTGATTTCGCTTTTAAAATATATGGTTAATTATAAGTGAGGTGATTTTATGGCAGATCCGAATCCATCAATATATAATGCTGCTGATGATACAGAAATAACAGCAATAAATTACGGTACTGGTGACGCTGGGGCTTATAAACCAAGTTCAGCAGGTACGGAATATCATATCTGGAATGATAAGGGAAAAGTATTAACTTCTTCCCCAATGACAAGTGTCAAAGTAACAGTTAGAGATTCAGATGGGCAGTGGGTAGAAAATGTGACTGTTCAAAAATGGGTAGAGGTAAAATCTACGACTATTCACGCAGGGGCAGATGGCGGAAGTATATCAGGCTATACCGATGATAATATGGCAGACTTTCAAGCGGTAGGCAAAGATGGTTATGCTAATTTTGGCGATATACCTTGTGACTGTTATCGAAAAGTATTTATTAGGGTCAATATTCCAACTTCGGCTTTAGAGGCAGGAGTGACCTTTAAAATATATGTTACTAATCAGGAAGCTTATAGCTCAATAGCTAAATATCACACAGGGCTTCATGGTAACGGAATAGTCTATAACTCCGCAGGGGCTTTGAAAGTAACCGATAACGCAGGGGCTAATTCGGTAGTAGATATCGAAAAAGGGTTTGCACTTATTAGTGATGGTGAATTATATTATGGCTCTGGACAGACTTATACATTATCGACTGACGCTGGGGTCTATAAAGTCTATCTTACCAGTGCAGGGGTAATAAGCTCAACGACAGGGTCTATTCCTTCTAATGCAATATTACTGTCTTGGGTCACTATTGCGGGAAGCGTAGTGACTGATGTAGTCGATAAACGAGATTTTATAATGCAAAGGGTCATATCACAGCATTTTCAAGATTTATTAGCTGCCGATACTGACGGTATTCACGCAGCTATTACAGGTAATGGAGCAATCCAGAATATCACAACTGCAATAACCAATCCCGACTATGCAAGAAATGGCTCAATTACTGTAACTAACGTGGCAACCCCTTCGGGTGATGTAAAACTTGTAGGAATAGTTATGGGTAAAAATGATGAGGAAAGTATAACGATTATACCAGGCTCGACAGCATGCGGTAATAAACCGTTCGACTTAATATCTAAAATAGTTATACCTGCAGGCGTTTCGGCAAGTGATACGGTAACAGTAGGCTTTAGTGACAAAATAGGGCTTGATAATCCGATTGTGTTAGCTGCTGATGTCTTTAAAAAGAAAGTTAATAATGAGGATAAGACAAGTGAATTATCTACAAAGGTTAGTACGACTTATCATACCGTAGATTGTGCAACAGTGGTCGCTAATGAAGACATGTTATTGAAATATAAAAGTATTTTAACTATTTAAGAAAGGCATAATATGTGTATAGGAATATTAAAAAATAAATGGCGACAGTTTGAGCCAACGACCGATTATTTATCGGCAATTAAAGAACTTAACACAATTACAAAATTACATAAATATATATTGGATTATAAATATGTTTCTGACAAAAAAGATTATTGGCAGACTCCAATCGAAACTTATATAAGGGGTAAGGGTGATTGTGAAGACTTCGCGAGATTTACTATTGATGTATTAATTAGAATACAAAATAGAAAAAATGTAAGATTTATTTGTTATTGTGGATATTCTTTATCTGGTGGAAAAATGATAAAAAGTGGGCATGCAGTAACAGTATTTCCTTATAATGAAAAATATTCTGTATTCAGTAATAATTATTTACTACATCAATACAATGATTATATTGAAATTGGACACGAATTTTATCCTAAAGGGCTAAAATATATGGAAATTAGAGATGGGACTGGCAAAATATTGCAAAGAAAATTCAAAGTTTTTGGAACATTTTAAAGAGGTGATTTTATGAATATCAAAAGATTTATAACTACATTATTACTAATAATATTATTAGCTTTTATGACAGCTTTCGGGTCCAGCATTCCACTTGGGCCATATTATAATGATACCTATTTTGATCTGTCCAGCAATGCCTTAATATTAAAGGTTGTCCCACATGAAAAGGGCGGACTTGAAGCTGATGTAAGTGCTTATGACGGATTAATCAAAATAATCGGTGGGGCTACTTCTAATCTTACTATTGGTATAGCCGATGATAATATCTTAGAAATAGATGATGCCGATGCTGCTGTTGATGATTATTGTAAATTGACAGCTAATGGAATAGTAGGTAGAAGTTATACAGAAGTTAAGACCGACTTATCGCTTAATTACGTAGAAAACCTTAAGGTAAAACTTGATGGAACTACTGCTCCTGGAGTTAGTAATGATAATACAGAAGGTTATGCGGTAGGCTCCCGCTGGATAGATGTAACTAATGACAAAGAATATGTTGCTCTTGATGTTTCAACTGGGGCTGCGGTATGGACAGAAACCACAGGAGCAGGTGGTGGTTATACTAACTTAACTTCTTTTGTAGAACAGACTGCTTGGAGAGTATTTTATTCTAATACTGACGGTGATGTAATCGAATTACCACTTGGTGCTGATGGAACTTACTTAGGGTCAAATGGGGCAGCGGTTGCTCCTACATTTTCTGTGCCTGCTGGTGGTGGCGATGTATTAAAAGTTGGCACTCCTGCTGATAGTCAAATTGGCGTATGGACAGGTGATGGCACGATAGAGGGTGCTGCTTCACTTACTTATGATGGTGCTAATTTACAGTTAACGGGTGACATTGGTTCAACTGGTGCGAAAATTACAAAGGGTTGGTTCACAGATATGACGGTAGCCAATGCTATCGCTGGAGATATTACAGGTAATGCTGCAACAGTAACAGGTTTTACTCCCGCAAGTGGAAGTTTAACTTTATCAGGTGCTGATGCTCTAACGCTAACAACGACTGCTGCAACTGATGTAACCTTGCCGACTACAGGAACTTTACTTGCTAATTTACTTGAAGATACTACACCTGCTTATGGCGGACCAATGGACCACAATAACCAACGTGATACCGAAGTAAAGACCGTAGAATTTAACGGATTATATGATTGTGGCAATTCAGGAGCTACTCCGACCGTTAACTGGCAAAACGGCAATTACCAAAAAATAGCAGTATCGGAAAATACTTTATTCACCTTCTCTAATGCTTTTATAGGCACAATAACATTACAAATTACTTTTAGTGGTGCATTCACAGCGGGGTTTAATGCTGGTTACACAATATTAGAAGAAGGCGGGACTGAGGTAACATTTACAGGAACTAACGGAGCAGTCGATATATTAAAAGTAATGTATTTAGGGACTGCGAATAATTATGTAGTGGGCTTAATGGCTGACGTGAAAGATTAAAAATATAAAAGGAGTTTATTATGAATAAATTAGAATTAGTTAATGATTTAAAAAGTAAAGATTTTGTAGAACGATTAATTAACGAACCTAAACTACAACGAGAGGATTTCGGAGTTAAATGGTATACACAGGAAATATTTGAGATTGTAGGTGAAGCTGGAACTACAAGGACTATTCATTTTTTTGTGTTAAATGAAGGGCAACCTGACGAAAGGGCAGTCTATAAGGATAGATTTCCTATGGCACAGAGCAGGGATTATGTAACTGTATCTGAATATGTAGATGATAGTGGCAAGAAATTACTAAAACAATATCTATTAAAGTATGAAAACGGCGTTCTTATAAAAACAGAGATAGCAAAAGAAATTTCTGCTATTAAATAAAGAGGTAAAAGTATGAAAAAACTTATATTACCGTTAATACTAATATTGCTTCTAACTTTTACCTTAATAGGTGATTGTGATTGGTTATCAGGTTATGACCAACGTATCAAATTAACTATAGATAATACAAAAGTAGATGCAGCATTATCTGATTTCCCTACAACTATATTTTTTACATCTACACAAGGCGAAGAAATATTTAATGAGTTTGACGCTGATAGTGATTATATGAAATGTGCATTTACTTCAAGTGATGGTACTACCCAATTATATGCAGAGAAAGAATTATTCAGTGGTGTATCACAATATCCGCCTGCACAATCAGATACTTATGTTAAATCAACTACAAAATATAGTACAAGTTTTTGGGCATATTTTGCTACTAACCCTGCGAAACCATTAACTGGTTCATTTGTAAATAATGCTTGGCAATCTTCCTTAAATTCTAATACTAATCAACGCTTTCATATTGATTTGGGAAGTGCAAAAATAGTAAAAAAAATATATTATGAGAATTGTCATTCTTCTGGAATCGCTATAGATTATGGTGTCCAGAATTTTACCTTTTGGGGCAGTAATACAGGAGCTGGAACGTTTGATGATTTAGTCTATGCTAACGATGAAGGTTGGACACAACTTACTTGTTCACAAAATACTTTTGATCAACATAGTGCATCAGACGCAGTTGACCCAAAATATATAACAGTAACCAATAGTACTGCATACAGATATTATGCTTTCAAGTTTGCAGACAATCATGGTAATGCTAATTATATGGGAGTTAGGAGAATAGAATTACAAGAAAGTAAGGCAATTTATCACGTTAAAGTTACATCGGTAGCTTCAGGTGCGGATACTGATATTTATTACTATTACGACAACGACCACGCTGATAATACTACTTACATAGGTGCAATAAATACTACTGCTGGCGGTCATGTGTGGGACGCTAATTTTAAGGCAGTTTATCACATGGTAGACGCAACGACTTCAACGGTAATAGATAGCACTTCTAATAACAATGATGGCACAAAAAAAGGTGCCAATGAGCCAGTAGAAGTAACTGGAAAAGTAGGGCAAGGACAGGACTTTGATTATACTGATGACTATATTCAGATGGGCGATGCTTTAGATGTAGGAGCAAGTGATTTTACCATTGAGGCATTAGTCGAAAGAGATACTGCGACTACTGCAGCACATGATATATTCACAAAATATTGGGGAGTCGATGGTGAGAGAAGTTATATGTTTTATGCACTCGCTGACGATACGCTTTCACTCATAACTTCGAGTGATGGCTCTGATGCATCTATAGCAGGAAGTGATGGAACAGTTGACACAAGTTATCATTATTGTGCCGTTTCCAAGAGTAGTACAACCGCATCTTTTTATATTGACGGTACAGCAAGTGGAAGTGGAACGGCAAAGGCTTCTTGTCATAACAATGTAAATTATGCTTGTATTGGGACACAAAGAAAATCTGATGGTAGTGTTGGAAACTTCATGGATGGAGAAATAGATGAAGTGAGGGTTTCTTTTACTGCCAGAAATGCTGCTTGGATAAAAGCAACTTATAATTCGTTGTGGGATACGTTGCTTACTTATTCAGCGGAAGAAGTTAAACCATCAGCAACTAACGTCTTATTCCTTTTTAGTGATTTTTAGTAAAAGGAGATGATTGCGATTAAAAAACTAATAATCATATTAGCCATTTCAATATCAATAATATTAACGGGGTGTTGGATAGTCCCACCGCCAGAACCCGAACCTGAAGTTGTTTATCGGGCTTTACTTGTGGGGGTTGGAGATTATATCGGGTGTGGTTCTGATCTAAAAAGCCCACCTTACAATGTGGACAGGATGAGAGAGATATTTGGTAATTGCAGATTTGGGAAAGAGGAAACTGATTTTTCAATAATTAATGAATTAAAGGATAAAAAGGCAACCAAAAAAGCAGTTTTAGACGAAATTTGGTATACCTTTCGTGATGCTACCGATGATGATATATCTTATTTCTATTGGTGTGGACACGGAACAGATAGATATGGTGTATATATTTGCCCTGCTGATAGTGATTTTGGAGATACTAAAACCTATATTAGTGTAGAAGAATTAGAAAACGCTTTGGATGCTATTGCAGGTACAAAAGTTATTATATTGGAAGCCTGTCATTCAGGGAACTTTATAGAGAAAAGTATGGAAAATTTTAATAGTAAGGTGATTGAAATCTTTTCTCGAAATCAGTCAATAGAGCTTAATAAAGATAGTTATCAAGTTATAACTTCCTGTGCAGGTTCTCAAGTATGTTGGGAAGTGGGGCATGGAGACAAGCCATATACATATTTTACAATGGCTGTATATCAAGGATTTCAAAATCTTTCTGCTGATATAAATGAAGATAAAATAATTGATTTGTATGAGATATATTCGTATGTTCAAGGTTGGGTAATTGAGCATACTAATAAAGACCAGGCTACTCAGATGTATCCCGATGAGTCGACTTTTCCGATTATAGAATATTAGTAAGGAGATGAGGTAAATGGCTGGAAGAATAACCAATTTA
>JAGMCL010000060.1 GCA_023129165.1 Caldifarciminota bacterium
GGGAATGTTTAACCACAGAGCACGTCCCGCCTTTGCGGGATCCCGAAGTAAGCGGGACAGAGATCGCTGAGTTAAAAGAAACATCTTAAGTTTGTAGATTCTTGATTCGGTTTTCCCTATTGGTTATTAAAACTAAAGAGAATGGTGTTTTTTATCTACTTCAGTGTTTAGAAAAAATTTGGTTTAAGAGAGAATATGGAGATTTTTAACTGCAGAGCACGTGGAGAACACAGAGGTAACTCTTTGGTGATTTTTGATTTTTTATCTATCATTTTGATGTTTGATTTTTAATATTATATGTGACCTCTGTGGTTGATATTTTAAAATAACATCTCAACTAAGAATGATGGAAAATGAAAAAAGAAATTAATTTCGTGTTAAATAAAAAAAGGGTCAATATTACAACAGACCCTCTGAGAAGATTACTCGATGTTTTAAGAGAGGACCTCGGATTAAAAGGTGTAAAAGAAGGTTGTGGAGAGGGAGAGTGTGGTTCATGTGCTGTCATCATAAATAATAGGATTGTTAATTCCTGTATTGTCGCAGTGGGTACAGTAGAGGGTGCGGAAATTATAACAATTGAGGGTTACAGGAAAACAAAACAATACAAACTACTGGAGGATTCCTTTGCTGAAGCAGGTGCAGTTCAATGTGGGTTCTGTACTCCAGGAATTATAATGGCTGCCGAAACACTCTTAAGAATAAATCCTGAACCTGATGAAAATGCGATAAGGGATGCAATCTCAGGTAATTTATGCAGGTGTACTGGCTATAATATGATCGTAGAAGGTATCAAAATTGCCTCACAAAAAGGGAAGGGATTATGGTAAGTGCATACAGACCAGAAAATCTCAAAGAAGCATTGCTCAGGAGAAAAGAATTCAGGGTAATTCCTTTTGCAGGTGGTACTGACCTTATGGTAAAAGGAAGAAGATGGTCCGGGCTTGCTCCTCATTTCAAACTACCTGTTCTTTTTATCGGACACCTTGGTGAGCTCAAGAATGTGGAATTGGAACAAAACTGCTTGAGAATCGGCTCTTGCTGTACGTTGAGCTATCTTCTTGAAAACGAGAATATGCCTCAGGCAATAAAAATAGCATTATGGATGTTCGCCTCTCCTGCAATAAGAAATATCGGAACCATTGGAGGAAATATATGTAATGCCTCCCCTGCAGGCGATACCCTCCCGGTTCTATATGCTGTGAATGCCTCAGTAGTCCTGAAAAACATGAACGGCATAAGGGAAGTACCAATTGAACAATTTATAAAAGGGGTGGGCAAAACAGTTCTACAGGATGATGAACTTTTAAAAGAAATTATTATACCTATAAAGAGTTTTGACATAATTTATTATAGAAAAATAGGCACAAGGAAGGCAAATGCGCTCTCAAAGATTTCTTTCCTCGGACTTGCCAAAATGAAAAATGGTTTGATTGAGGATATCAGAATTTCTTTTGGAGCTGTTGCTCCAACTGTTGTAGGGTCGAGGGAGATTGAAGACAGACTGAAAGGGAAAACAAAAAAAGACATTAAACAGATAATCCCTGAAATTTGTAGTCAATATTCTACTCTATTAAAACCCATAGACGACCAGAGGTCGAATGCTTATTATAGAAAGACAGTTTCACTCAGGCTATTAAAACATTTCTTAACCACGGAGATATTATGAGAAGAGATTCGGCAACAATCTTTACAGAGCTTGCTTTTTCAATTATCTGATATGGATTTAATTAAAGATTTAATATCAATTGTTTCTTCTTATCCAGTCAAAGAGGTGTTTGTAGGAATATTCCAGACACTGGTCTGGAGTAGAAACTGTGGTCTTTCAAGCACTTTAAAACAAGAGAGATGTCCCCATGTTGGCGTTAGAGAATCCGGCAGTCTAATTAACAAAAATGTAAAAGAACTTTCCCAATATCTACTTTCGGATAATCTCCTTGAAGCATCTATCGGAATGGCTGCAATAAATAGTGCTTTATATATTGAAAGAGAAAAATTGGAAGCACTGAATGCAAAGGATTTGATTCTGGAAAAAGGAAAGGGTAAAATCGTTGGTGTAATAGGAAACTTTCCCTTTCTGGGTAAAATAAAGCATAAGTTTAATGAACTTTATATTTTTGAAAAATTCCCTGGTGAGGGTGACCTCAAGGAAGAGGAGATTCAAGAATTTCTTCCCCGAGCTGATGTGGTTGCAATAACTGGGACATCCATCCCCAATCATACCTTTGAAAATATAGTAAAGTATACAAAAAGAGAAAGTTATATTATAGTACTTGGTCCCAGTACTCCGGTTTCACCTTTACTCTTTGAGTATGGTGTAGATGCAATTTCAGGAATTCTTGTTCAGGATATTCCCTTTATCATTTCTCAGGTTAAGGAACCTACACCCTTTAGGTATCTGAAGGGTGTGGATTATGTTACTCTTGTGAGGGAGGATTATTTTGCTTGATATCTATGAAGAAATATTGAAATTAAAAAAGAGCGGTGGAGAAGGAGTTCTTATTACTGTTGTGGGGAAAGATGGACATGGACCTGCGAGTATCGGAGATAAAATGCTTGTTTTAAACAATGGAAAAAAGAAAGGAACTGTAGGTGGTGGGGCAATGGAAGAGGAAATTTCGAGAGAGACAAAAGAGATTTTAAAGAAGAGAAAAAATATTCTAAAGAGGTATGTTTTGAGTGAAAATAACTCTATTATGGATGCAAAAGATACAGGAATGATCTGTGGTGGGAATATCACCCTCTTTTATGAACATATCTGTCCTTGTGCCAGAATATACATCTTTGGGGCAGGTCATA
Organism: Caldifarciminota bacterium; assembly: GCA_023129165.1. Lineage (GTDB taxonomy): Bacteria > Hydrothermota > UBA3073 > UBA3073 > UBA3073 > JAGMCL01. The sequence goes on from JAGMCL010000060.1 coordinate 2,800, forward strand.
TTGGAAAGGCACTTGCTTATCACCTAAAGAATTTAGATTATTATATAACACTGATTGATAACAGAGAGAATGCACTCAGAAACTACGAAGGTTCCCATAAGACCATAACTGGAAATTACACAGACATACTTAAGGGTGAATATATTCCTCAAGGCAGCTTTTTCATTGTTACAACCTATTCTCACGAACTTGATTATGTTGTTTTAAAAAGGATATATGAAGCCAAATGGAAACCGAAATATATCGGGCTCGTTGCCTCACAAAGAAAGGGGGAAACAATATTAAAAAAACTGCTTAATAACATCGGAAAAGATATAGACTTAAGTATTTTATATACGCCAGTCGGTCTTGATATTGGTGGAACAACTCCTGATGAGATTGCAATCTCTATTATATCTGAAATTCAGTCACTGCGTTATGGTAAAAAGATTCATAAACATTTGGGGAAAAAATGGTCTGTCTTATCATAGGAGAAATTAATCAGGGAAAGACCCAAAAAATACTCTCAGTATACAATAGAAAAAAACAGGGTGATGGGTTTATAACAAGAAAATTATTCAAGAATAATACCTTTATAGGATATGAAATTGTGAGATTATCGACAGAAAAATCAGTTCCCTTTGCATACATGAGAGATTACGCACCCTCTGAATGGGATGAGATTTATAAATATGGTCCTTACACCTTTTCAAGGAAAGCATTTACCTTCGCAGAAAATATAGTTGATGAAATAATAAAAAAAAGAATTAACCCCATCTTTATTGATGAAGTTGGACCACTTGAACTTCAAGGAAAGGGATTTTTCAGGACTCTAAAAGAAGTCTTAAACACCGAAAAAGATATATACATAACTGTGAGAGACCATTGTGTTGATGAAGTTATTAAAAAATTTAATATTAGAAAATATGATGTAATAAAATTAAAAAATTCCAACAAAGGAGAAATTCGTGATTAATCTTACAATTAACAAAGAGCAACTTGAAAGGACTGTTAAAAGATGCAGAGATAGGGGTATTATAGTTCCAACCTTTGAACAGATGAAGAATCCCTCATTTATACCGGAGAATATAAAAGGAGAACTGAAAAGCATAGGATTATGGGATGTCCATCCAAGAAATCTTTTCAGAATTACATGGAAAAATGAACCCAAACCAGATGGTGGTGGATATGGCGGAGTTAATTACATGATACTACCCTCTGAACTAACTGGTGTAAAGCCGAAAATAATCGCCCTTGTAGGTAAGTGGTTCCCCACAGGCTCACATAAGGTTGGGGCTACCTTTGGATGTATTGCACCCAACCTGATTACAGGTCAATTTGACCCCACAAGACAAAAGGCTGTATGGCCATCAACCGGGAATTATTGTCGGGGAGGCGCATATGTTGCTTCGCTCCTTTCCTGTGAATCCATCGCAATTCTTCCTGAGGAGATGTCAAAGGAAAGATTTGAATGGCTTGCATCAATCGCAGGAGAGGTTATTGCAACTCCAGGATGTGAAAGTAATGTTAAAGAGATATTCGATAAATGCTGGGAACTCAGAAAAACAAGGGATGACCTTGTCATTTTCAACCAGTTTGATGAGTTCGGAAATCATCTCTGGCATTACGTAGTAACAGGAAGTGCCATGGAAGAGGCGTTGAACAAGGAAATGGGAGAAGATGATAACTATGCAGGGGTTGTCCTTTCTTCTGGTTCTTCGGGAACACTTGGAAGCGGGGACTATCTAAAAGGTATTTATCCAGCATCCAGAATTGCCGTCGGAGAAGCACTTCAGTGCCCAACACTTCTAATAAATGGTTATGGTGGTCATAGAATTGAGGGAATAGGGGATAAACATGTTCCCTGGATTCATAATGTCAGGAACACAGATATGGTGATAGCAGTGGATGATGAACATTCTATGAGACTTTTAAGGCTATTCAACGAACCTGTTGGTAAAAGATATCTTAGAGAGCAGGGAATCCTTGAAGATATAACAGAAAATCTCAATCTTCTCGGTATCTCTTCAATTGGTAATATGATTGCTGCAATAAAATTCGCTAAATATTATGAGCTTACAGATAAAGATGTAATTCTTACAGTTTTCACCGATTCTATGGAACTTTATGATTCGAGGCTCGAGGAGCTGAATGAAAAAAAAGGGATATATAAAAAAACTGATGCAATAAGAGATTTTGAACTCCTGATGAATCTTGGTATAGATTATGTTTTAGAACTTTCACATTATGATAAAAAAAGAATCCATAATCTTAAGTATTATACCTGGGTCGAACAGCAAGGCAGGAATATGGAGGAATTAAATAAACAGTGGTACAACCACACGGAATATTGGGCTGAATTTCACAATCAGGTTCCTAAAATAGACAAATTAATAAACGAATTTAATGAAAGAGTAGGGTTGATATAATGATACTGCTTAAAAATTGTTTTTACATTGCTACTTTTAATAACAAGTACGATGAACTAAAAAACCATGACATCCTTATTGAGGACAATATTATAAAAAAAATTTCACCCTCAATACAGTTGTCCTCACAGGAATTAGAAAACACAGATGTGATAGACTGCTCCCACTTCCTTGTAATACCTGGAATGGTTAACACCCACCATCATCTCTACCAAACCGTTACAAGAAATCTTCCAGTAGCTCAGAATACAAAACTATTTGACTGGCTTGCTTATCTGTATCCCATATGGGGATGTATGGATGAGGAGGCAATTTACTATTCCACGCTTTTAGGAAGCGCTGAACTATTGAAAACAGGTGCCACCACAACAACAGACCAGATGTATTTGTATCCTTATGACTTCAAAGGTGACTTGATGGAAATTCAGTTTGAAGCAGCTACAAGAGTCGGGATACGTTTTTCTCCTGCAAGGGGTTCTATGACAAGAGGTAAAAGCAATGGGGGGCTTCCCCCAGATCATTTAGTTCAGAGCACCGAAGAGGTGATTAAAGATATGGTAAGGGTAATTGAAAAATTTCATAACCCTAAACCACTGGCAATGAAGAAGATTGTTCTTGCGCCCTGCAGCCCATTTTCTGTTGATAAAGAGGTAATGCTTGAAACGGCTCGGATTGGAAGGAAATACAATGTAGTAATTCATACCCATCTTGCAGAAACTGAGGATGAAGAGAGATACTGCCTTGAAAAATATGGAAAGAGACCTCTTGCTCTCATGGAAGAATGGAGGTGGCTGGGAGATGATGTGTATTTTGCCCATGGAATATGGTTTAAAAATGATGAGCTTAAAGTCCTGAAAGATTCAAATACAGGTATCGCACATTGTCCAACCTCCAACATGAGATTGGGTTCTGGCATTGCTAAAGTAAAGCAGATGTTAAGTATGGGAATCCGGGTGGGACTTGGAGTGGATGGTTCTGCCTCTAACGATTCATCTGACATGCTTGGAGAGGTAAGGAATGCAATGCTCCTTCAGAGGGTGCAATATGGCCCAGATGCATTAACTGCAAGACAGGCACTCAATATGGCAACAAGAAACGGTGCAGACTTGTTGAAATTAGATGGACTGGGAAAGATAGAGCAGGATATGGGTGCAGACCTTGCCCTTTATGATATGTTCAAACTTCAATATGCAGGTGCAATTGAAGACCCACTCGCTGCAATCGTCTTTTCTGGTTATAACCACGAAACGGCATATACAATCGTGAATGGAAAGGTTGTTGTCAGGAATGGTAAACTTGTGTGTTATGATGAAGAGGAGATTGTAGTTAAGGCGAATGAGATAACAAAAAGAATCGTAAATAATTCGAAAACATAAATCAAGTTTAGTTGAAAAATTATATATACAACGAGGAACAAAAAAAGGAATAAGCTAATGGGAATTTTTTTCTTGACAAATCGCCCTTTTTGGGTGTATTATTATATAGATATTATACAAGGAGGTACTAGATATGGTTTTATTAGAAGGGCAGCTTTTTATGTATAAAAGTATGCAGATTTTTTACACTCTTTAACAAGGAGACATCATGAAGTTATTTGTAGTCCTTTTATGTCTCTCTATTATAAGCGGCTCAGTCCAGGGAAGGAATATCACAACGCTTGAGGGTAAAGAGATGAGATGCGTTAGGGACGAATCTGTTGCACCCTCCTTTGAAAGAAGGGAAGTAGTCTCTATTACTAAGCTAATGTTAGGTTACGAGCTAAAAGACAGTATAGATTGGATTTATTCAGATTCCCTCTTCTTACATTGCGTAATTCCATCAGGTGGAAGAGCCATCTTCGCTATAGATACAGGAACTGATACCATTGAAATAGTTGAAGTACATGAATCCCTACCAGATTCAATATTGGATGCAATAGATTATGCACCTTTGTGGTTAAGAGACGACCTTGTTGACAACTTCGCAAAACTTCCTGCTGACACTCAGGGTATCTATGCAAATATCATCTTGAATGCTCCAGCAGCCTGGGTGGATGAGGTTGCATATCAAGTAGCACATGTTGGTCCTGAGATTCTCTCTGACACCTCCTTTGCCCCCGAACTTGTGACTGTTAATGCTGAGTATCTTTACAAAAACGATTCCCTCCTGCGTTATGTTGATATTATTGATTATGGAGCACCAGGCGATGATAATTACTACTCGACAGTAAGATACAGAGCACTTGAGAATGGGGATACTATTTATTATGAATTACCCCCTGGATATTATTATATGTACATTGTCCACCCTGAGGTATCTGATGAATCGCCAAGGATGGATTCCTATGTCTATAACAGGTTCTGGAGGGATTACCTCTTCTATGCCGCTGATTCTGGCTATCCTGTTCTATCTGAGAAACTCACGGGAGTTAAAATTATATGGGATGTTACTGATACAGCTCAGGTCTATCCTGCTGGAAGACCCTTTGATTCTACATGTTGTGCCCTTGACATCATTGGTAATTGGGGTTCTGAGACTGTTCCACAGGCAGCAATGGGTAATAGACCCATTCAACCAAATGTAATAGCCCATGAGCACAATGGAAACTGCGGTGAGACTCAGGATGTTCTTCAGGCATCAGCAAGAGCCGCTCTTATTCCTGCTGTCGCCACTATGAATATTGCAGAAGACCATGTATGGTGCGAGTTCTATTACAAAGGATGGCATGAATACCAGATTGACCTGGGACATGGAGTAACCCATATCAACGATTTTAGAACCAGTTATGACAGGGATATGACAGGAAGTCCTGGTGGTAAGGAGATCTCCTCTGTATGGAATTGGAGGTCGGATGGATTTGCCTGGACAGTTAGTGAAAAATATTCAAAATCATGTTCCCTTATAGTGCATGTTTATGACCTCAATGGACACCCTGTTGATGGTGCCAGACTTTTGATCTATGCAGATAGCTCACCCTGGGGTGGAGGACTAACCACCTGGGGATTTACAGATGCTAATGGAAGGTGTGATTTTAGCCTTGGAAACAGGAGGGATTTCTACATACATATCTCCTCATCAATTGGTGATTATCCAGAGGGAGCAGATGAGATTGTACAAATTATTTCTGGTTCACAGGATGGTGCTTCCTATTATAAGACCTTTTATCTCCCTGGTTCCATTCAATCTCCAGATGTGAGACTCATCACCCCTTCTGGTAGTGAATATGCCCGCAAACTCGACATCGGTATAAATGCTCCTTCTCTATTCGAACATGGTTATGCACGAGCCCGCAGAAAGACCCTGGACCCTGCACCTTTTTACCATACATACTCAGATAAAAAAACTCCTGGAAATATCGACTTCTTCGTCTGTGATGAGACAAATTACCTGAGCTACCTTGCAGGTGATGAATTTGAATCACCTGTAATAGGAGAAAATATCACTGATGAAGATATTTCATTTATTACACCTCAACTTGGTAGGTGGTATCTTGCAGTATCAAACGAGGATAAAATTACAACTTCTAAAAGTATAAATATCTCACTCAGACTCTATAAGAACCCGGAATTCGGCATAGCTGAAGAGGAGCTCGCCTTTGGTTTCAACTTGAAGAGTATAGCACCAAATCCGTTTATGAAATCCACAACCATAAAATACGAAATCCCCTCTACATTAAAAACCAATATAGGTGTCTATGATATCTCAGGCAGACTGATAAAAACCCTTATTAATGTATCTCAGAAACCAGGAAATTACACAGTCACCTGGGATTGCAAGGACGTGAAAGGTAGAATGGTGCCATCGGGTATCTACTTTGCAAGGCTTATGGCAGAGGGGTATAAGTCAACAAAGCGAATGGTGCTAATGAAATAAAGGCTAAAATAATTTTAACCACAGAGAACACAGAGCTACATTGAGTTAAAAATATACATCTCTCTGCTTTCTCCGCGCTCTCTGCGTTTTCTGCGACCTCTGTGGTTGAAAGTTAAATTATCTATTAGATACTGTAGAAAAGAATATGAAAGAATATGAAAGCAAAAATGTAGGGGTTCGATTTATCGAACCCGTAAAAGAAACGGGTCGGATGAATCCGACCCCTACAAGAATCAGGTGAAGGCAAGCAAAAAGTAGATAATTACTTTAAAAACTATAGGTCACGAAAATTAGTTGAGATATTTTTCACATTACCATCTATCAAAAAAAGGAGGAGATATGAAAAGAATATTTGTTCTTATAACCATACTGGTGCTTGTTAGTCCGTCCTTTGCTATATGGGACAGTGGATGGCATAATAAAGGTCTGGTCGAACTTCTTATAAGAAATGATGGCAGATTTGGATATACAAACGCGGGAATCTGGCCCACAGGTTCAGGACAGCACTACATCTACGGAGCGGGGATATGGGTGGGAGCTATGAAGGAGATTCCTGAAGATACCACTACTCTCGCAATCGACCTTGATGATACCACAACAACAGTATTTGTCAACTCCACAGCAAACTTTGCGGAAGCTGGAGCGATAAAGATCGAGGATGAACTTATATATTACCGCACCACAAATGATACATCATTTCTTGAGTGTGAGAGAGGATTTGCAAAATCTGTGAGTTGTGCCCACAACCTCGGCGTAACTATCCTTGGTATGAGTATGGAGACAAGCTATGGCTACAATCCAAGCAATGGGCAGACAGAATATACACCTCCGGACTTCCCTGACTATGATGATGATAGCTATAGAATCTACTGGTCTGATGACCCAGCAGATACTGCAGACTGGCCGCTTAGAGATGACGATGGAAATCCAATTATAGTCTCCAGTCAGGACAGTTACTGTCAATTCACAGATGCAGACTCTTCTCGACATACAGGTGGTGGCTTTCCTCTTGATATAGAGGTGACACAGATAGGTTATTCGTGGTATTATGAGATTTACGAGGATTTCCTATTTATCACCTATATTATAGTCAATAACTCTCCTGATACCCTCTTCTATGTTCATGCTGGGATATGCTGCGATGCCGATGTAGGTGATGCCTCTGATGATCTGGTTGATTTCGATGCTGACCGGGACCTGGGCTATGCATATGACCACGATTTTAATGAACCGGGATGGCAGTATCCACCAGGGTATATGGGATTTGATTTTTTGGAGAGTCCTCTGGATACTGCTGGAGAACAGTTGGGACTCACTGCATTCAAGATTACAACAATTCAAACTGACCCTGGAGACGATAGGGAGGCATACCTTCTCCTTGCAGGATATAATTTTGCAACAGCAGAGTATCATCCCTGGGATAGTATCTCACAAGAACAGGATATAAGATTCGTTCAGTGCACGGGTCCCTTCAGTCTTGGAAGTGGTGATACAGCGAAGGTGGTGATAGCAGTTGTAGCAGGTGAGGATATGCCTGATCTCCAGACTAACAGCGATGTGGCACAGAATCTCTATGACCTGAGTTTTGAGACACATAAAGTTACAGTTCTTTACCCGAATGGTGGAGAAGAGGTCGACGGCACAGTCTCTATCACCTGGGCTGATTCGAGTGTTACGGGTAACCCGCTCACAGTGGATATCTTATATTCAAGAGATAATGGGAATACATGGGATACCCTTACTTCGGGTATAGAAGATACTCATGAGTACGAATGGAACACACTTACAGTCCCTGATGGAACAAGATACCTGATAAAGGTCTTTGTATCTGATGCAATCACCCTTGGAGCAGATATATCAGATGCAACTTTCACTATAAACAATCCAGGAAATGGTGTCCCTGATATAATTCTTCTCTCTCCACACAGGGGAACAGTTGAGGGAGTAGTCGCTGTTGAATGGGATGCAGCGGATGCTGACCAGGACTCTATAGTTATTGATATATCTTTGAGACGACAAGATAGTGAGGAGTGGATAACCATATCAGAGGGTGAGGAAAACACCGGCAGTTACCTCTGGAATACCTATCTCATACATAATGGGGATTACAAACTGAAAGTGATTGCCAGAGATGCTGACACATCATCTGCTGATTCCTCAGACGGCTATATAAAGATATTGAACGACCATTCTCCAGCAGGGACTGTTATTCATTCAAACGGTGGTTGTAACGCACTCTCAATCCAGGCACTCGAATATATACCCGAGGACTATACTGGACATACATATGAGATAAGATTCAATCTTATTCAACGTTCGGGGTTTATGGACCCCTTGTATACCTATGAGTTTTATGATATCACCCTTGACTCCTTGCTTCTTACAGCTCAGCCGCTCTCCACGAAATTAGATGGCGAGCTATATGTTGATTACACTATGATCATAGATGGATTCGTGCTCGAGTTGGATTCACAAATTGACCTGAATTTTTTCAGATTTGTTGACTTCTATATAGTTACGAATGTAAGCGGCTTTGATGGAAATCTTGAGATTGACAGTCCACAACCACCCACTCCCAGGGCATGGCCCTTCAGGGGCTCTGATTTTGAGTTGTGCTGGATACAATATCCTGATGATACAACCCTGATTAGCCTTGAGGTTCATGATATCACAAATGATGTTTTTGTCCCGTTTGGTACTGGAACAGGAGACAGCTGGTATATCGGTTCAGGGAGTGAAACCCTTGACCCGGCTACCGATGAAAAAATTCATCTATGTGGTGGATACTTCTGGTTCAACGAGGATGGAACAATGACTACGCCACCTGGACCAGGAGATGTCTGGAGGATCAACTCAGCAGGACCAAGGGTCCCCTGTGATGGCAATGTTTATACATTTACAACAATTGTTGGGATAGAGGAGGGACCAGAAAATCCATTAATGAGCGTTCTCTACCAAAACACTCCAAACCCCTTCAACTCTGAAACAGCAATCTCCTATTCAATGATATCAAAAGAGATGGTCAGCTTGAAGGTCTATGACCTTGCAGGGAGAGTGGTTAGAACATTGGTGGATAATACACAGAATGCTGGTAATTATAATATTAGATGGGATGGTAAAGACGATAAGGGTAACAGGCTCGCCTCAGGGATATATTTCTACAGGATAGATATCGGTGGATTCAAGAGTATGAGGAAGATGATACTACTGCGATAGGAATGTTAATTTTAGACAGGATGGACAGGATATAAAAAGAATTAGAAAAATTTTTGACAGGATTAACTGGATTAACTTGATAAAAAAAAGAATAAAAGAAAGAATATTAATCATGTTTATCCTGTATTTCCTGTCTAATGAGATAAGAGCTGGGGTCAGGCTGGAATCTGGCATTTCTAACCCCATCTTGCTTCTAATCGTTTCAAGTTCTCTCCTTTTCCAGATTCCAGCCTGACCCCAGTTTTGCATGACTGTCAAAAAAGAGCAAGTCTATCCTTAATATATTTATTTATTTTACCCTTAATATCTCTCGGAATTCTTATTCCCTCAGGTAGACCTTCTTTATTTATATACTTCAATATAGATCTTACTATACTGTAGGTTTGGTTAAGTCCATAACCTGTTACCTTTGAAGAGTCACCCTTTGTATGTATGTAGAAGGAAGGTATACCCCCTGCTCTGTTTATGTTGATAGAAGGTATGCCGATTTTTCCAAAAGGAATTGAATCACTGCTGTATATATTCTTTTTTATCTTTGCATAAAGTTTCTCCCTTTTCAATATCCCTTTTACCCATTCCTTTAAAATTCTATCACCCGTAACTATTATATTGTTTGTTCCTATATCATCTCCAGTCACATCGATGTTTATTACAAACTCTGCACTTATGTTCTTTTTATTATTTACATAGTTAAAACTTCCAAGAAGCCCAAACTCTTCTGCTCCAAACCAGATAAATTTAACATTTTTATCTAAATCTTTCAAGAGTGTAAGCAGTACTGCTGAACCACCCCCATTATCACTTACTCCCTTTGAATAAGCAACCGTATCATAATGGGCACATATGATAATGGCAGGATTTTCAGATTTTTTGACAATTATGTTTGCTGATTTTGATTTAATTATTTTACCTTCTCCTTGTATTCTCACCCCTTTTCCTGTATAGTTGAGAAGTTTTAACCCTATATTATATGATACTGATACTATTGGTATCTTAGCACTCTTTATTATACTCTGAACTATATTCCCTGTCATTTCCTCTCTTTCAGGAGCATTTACAATTATAATTCCCCTGATTCTCTTTCTTAACATCTTTTTGTATTCCTTTGGAGTGATACGGTAGTAGAGCATCAGAATCTTCCCTTTAGGATTTTCAACTACTGAGTGATGCTCAATGTACTGCAGTTCACCCTCTATGTCAAAGCTTTCAAATCCTCCAAATGGTCTTGCATTAAACTTCTTACTACCAACTTTTATTTCTCCATTTAAGGGTATGAATGAAAATATGTCAAAGTATTGAATCTCTGGAGTGAACCCATAAGATTTTACCACCTTTACAATATAGTCTCTTGCTCTCCTTTCGCCATCTGTTCCAGCAATCCTCTCAAAACTTATATTATAAAGATGGTTCTTCAGTTTATTTATGATTTCGTTATCCATATATTCTCCAGAAATATGTTGGTGCATTGCAATCTCACTCTACTAGCTATCATTGCGAGTCCGTCGTCCGTCAAGAAGTACGACGGATTGACGGACGTGGCAATCTCATTCCAGCCCTCTATCATTGCGAGCGAATGGAGTGAGCGTGGCAATCTCATTCTTTTTAACAGGGACTTGCCTGCCTGCCGGTAGGCAGGTAAGAGACTTGTAAGAGAATAAAAAATATAAAGAAATTTTTATCTCTTAAATTCTATTATTTGTCTGTTCTACCTACCGGTAGGCATGGTTTGCTTTACATTTTCATCTTTATCAACTTTTTAGTTTCAGTTTGTTCGCCAGCATTAAACTTAAGGAAATATATACCACATGGAACTGTCTTTCCCAAATTGTTTCTTCCATACCATACTATTTTATGATAGCCTGGTTTTTGGGGCTCGTTAATTAAACTTCTCACTAACTGTCCAAAAATATTATATATCTTCAATTCAGCATTACATTCGTATGGAAGAAAATAGCGAATCGTTGTTTCAGGATTGAAAGGATTGGGGTAATTATGAGATACTGATGGGATTTCTAATATTGAAGAAACCTTATTGTTAACTATACCCGTTGGTTCAACTGTAATAGTGTCTGTTTTTGTTGAAGAACCCGAACTATTTTTAACAGTTAAACTTACTATATAAGTTCCACAACTATCATAAGTCCACTCAGGATTTTGTACTGTAGTGTCAATTGTACCATCATTATTAAAGTCCCATTCCCACATTATCGGATTATGTAATGATCGATCTCTAAAACGAACTGTCAAAGAATCTCCGCCAAGGATGTAGGTAAAGTTGGCTACAATGGATATTGTATCAATAACATCAAAAGCCCGTTGAAGTTCGGAAAATGCATACCCAGCCATTTCAGCTTCAAATATTAACATTTCACTTTCGGATGGATTGTCTTCAATAAAAGAATCAGTAGAATCGAAAATTATTTCCCCTACTGGATATATTTGATCCCATAGACCGCTCCCGTCTTCATTCCGGAGCTTATAAGAGTCTATATATCTTTCATTTGTATAGTCGAAAAGACATTGTTTAATTTGGTAAGTCACATCAAAAAGGCTATCTGTATCATCAGGAGGATTTCCAACAGACCAGTAAGGTACGGCAATTGACCCTGCAGTTTGCCCGAGCATTGTCCACATGGTAGTTAACCTTACCAGTTCGCTGGGTTCAACTCCCTGAATAACTGTTGCTGAAACTGATATGTGTCTGCAGATGCTATATCTGGTATTTATATAACCATATGGTCTATCAATGATCCACTGATGAGGGTATGGAACATCAACTGGTTCACTATCTGAGTACGAAAAGTCCCGCATATGGTCCTGGAGAATGCTTTGGTAATTCAGGTTACTATCAGCATAGAATTCTCCGATAAGGTTCATAGATCGAATATAACGCTTCTTGCTTTCACTCTCAGGTATACTATCTATATCTGTACCACAAAGGAAAAAGTCTGTTCGCACAATAAAACTATCTGCATCACACCTTCCATAAAGACTATCCCCTATTTCAAACATTGCTGCACCACCTATTCTATCAATTACACCGAAAATTCCATGAATGTCATGATCGGGTAAATATAAGCTGTTGACTAAAGCAACAAAATCACCTATAGTGTCGCATATACCAAGTGCTTCAAACATTAATGACCCGTTCCCATGTCTTACTGGAATGGAATCCGTAACATTTACATTCACAATTGCAAATCCTTTCTCGTTCATACCCATCCAGGTAAGTCCATTTCCATAGTTTACATCCCAGACATATATAAAATTATAAATTCCTCCAGTGTCATAGCTTATTTTATTATTTACATAAGTAGTGCAATCTCGTGTTTTCCAAAGCAACGGGTGTCCATCTGTCGCTTCACCCGAGGCAACTCCAATTGTACAACCTTCTGCGTTTTGATACCCAACTGTCAAAAAAAGATTAATAATTAACAAATGTAAAATTAGATATTTTTTCATGAGGATCATGGGGTCAGGGATCATGGGGTCAGGTCTTTAGTTTTAAGTTTTCAAGTAACCTTATTAACTATTCTCTTAAGGCGTTGGGTTTTTACTATATGAATTTCAAAATATTTAACAATAATTGGAATATTGATTTAACTCGAGTTAAAGAATTTCGCTATAGTCTGAGAGGCAACGTGGTATACCCATCCAGTATATTACTTATTAACACTCTCATTATAGTATCAATATAATATATCTTTTATAAAAAGTCAAGTAAATTTAAAACTAAAGACCTGACCCCAATTTCGCAATTTAACATCTATTGAATATGTTGAAGCAAAGCGTATATCCGTTCCCATCAAGTTACAGAGACACCTAATTGAAAGGTATAGATAGAAATAGTGAAATTGGTGTACTTATTTAATGACTAAAGATAATTTAGTCATTCATTAAATATAATCGAGCTCGTATACGCTAAAACTAACTCCCCTTAAATAGCGTAACTATTTCTTACAAGGTATTATTATCAACTCCTTATAAAAGGACTGTCCTTACCTCGTCATATGATACTATCGTATTGCAACCATCTTCTTAGTAGTCACTATATTCTCAGTCTGAAGTTTACAGAAATAAATTCCGCCAGCAATTTCATACCCTTTATCATCCCTGGCATCCCAGGTGATTTGATGGTAGCCAGCATCATATATATCCTGGGCTAAGGTCCTTACTAATTTACCTGTGACATCGTAAACTGAAATATTTACAAAACTCTTAGCCATTAAGTAATACTGAATTATAGTTTCGAATTTAAAAGGATTGGGATTGTTCTGCAATAAAGGAGATGGATCAACCCCCGAAATATCTTCACCAGTTGTTTGCGAGCCACCACCAGCTTCATGCTCCCAGATATAAATGTCAGATACTATCGCATTCTCCCCTTGTACTCGTTTTATGTTCAGATGAATTTCATTATCGAGATACATATTTCTTGGTATCCAGCGGCAAATGAGAATTGGAGTTTCTGGAATTTCAATATGACCATGAATTTGGATTCCATCAATATTAAGAGTTTGAATTCGTTCCTGTGTGGTATTAGGTGGTTCATAATATAGGATGCCCATTTTATATTGCTTATCAGGATTTAATCCTGTGATACAATAGACCAAGCTATCTGGATGATAATCAACTGTCTTATCCGGTGTTTCTCCCCATTCATAATATCCTTCTCTTTGTACTAAGTACAGTGATGGTTCTGACTTCCCCGTGGCAAAAATGAAATTGGGTACTATAACATAAATTTCTTCTGAGTAATCACTCTCATTCTCATCCCAATCTAAGGCTGTAATCTTATAACTGTATCTTCCACCTGGCTCGACATCGTGATCGTCATATTGACTTACTGTAACAATTCCACTATTGATTTTAACTCCGTTTCTGAAGACATTATAACCATCAAGGTCGATCTCAATGTTATTGTCCCAGGTTAAATGAACGAAGACTCCTCCGTTGATACCGAATACATAGTCGAACCCGGTAGGAGCTAAAGGAGTTTTCTCAAGGAAGATCTTATGTCCTATATCACCTGGATCCGAATAATTTGTAAGTGGGTAACATCTTGGGTCTGCTGGGGGAATGGGTACCCACATTGTATCTATGCTATCATATTTATAGACATATTTGTATGCTTCCCATACTGATGCTCTGCCATTATTATCACTATCGTAACCCCCTAAAATATCTATAGGCTCACCACCATCAGGCTTGACTCCAGAAAATGCATTCATAACATGGAAAACGAATTCATCATGATGATATGTATGTTCTTCAATTATCTCATTCTCTGACCCTTCTACTACGTGAGTGCCCCTTCGAATAAGTACATCGTCGCACGGATAAGACTTACCGTACTTAGGACCTACTGACAATGAGCAGGCAGTAACTACTACAGTGCTATCATTTTCTAAATCGTCTATAAATCCACCACTCTGACATTGTTCCATAATAATAACACGATAGGCATGTGGTATATCACTGATCCAATCAGCTAATTCCCAATCTATGAGTTCTCCATCTTCTAACTTAAGCCTTGCATGCTGAGGATCTACTTCATTATTGCCATGTCCATTAGTCCATATGTAAAGGAAATCCTGACTCGTCATTGTAGATTCCAGTAAAGCAAACACATATTGAAGATTGTCACGAGTAGCGGGATAATCAACAAACCCTTCTGGTCTCTTATATCTCACCCAATAATCCCACTCGTCAAATTCCCAACTCCAATTTGTACCGTCTGCCCAGAGCACATATACATCATCATTGTTCCAACCTCGTTTTTCAAC
This sequence comes from Caldifarciminota bacterium, assembly GCA_023129165.1. Lineage (GTDB taxonomy): Bacteria > Hydrothermota > UBA3073 > UBA3073 > UBA3073 > JAGMCL01. Next base: position 18,062 of record JAGMCL010000060.1, read on the forward strand.
CAATATCTCGTGCATTATAAAGGGATCGTTCCAATATTCGTCACGTATTCTTTTCCCTTTAAGCTCTTTTCCCACCTCAGGAGTAACTCCCGAGATCAATACACCATACTCTTTTCCAAAAATAATACCTTGCAGAGACATCAAAACCAGTAGGGACATGCCTCCTGTCAGCAACCAACGAAACATTTCTTTCTTCATTTCAAATCACCTCCTTTTAAAAATTTTCATACCAAGAGCCTAGCAACAAAACACATTGGTTTAACCACCTCCTTTCCTTAATGGGGATACTTATGTGTCAAAATGATTTTCTTCGTATCATTGAAATCTGCTGTCCTCATTATATAAAAATATATTCCTCCTGATACCTTTTTACCATGCTCATCTCTTCCGTACCAGACAGTCATATGGTGACCAGGATGTTTTATATCATCGACCAATGTCCTAATTAGTCTCCCATTTATACTATATATTTTAAGACTCACATGAGAAATGACAGGGAGTTGGTAGTAAATGGTTGTCGAGTGCGAAAAGGGATTCGGTTGGTTTTGTAAAAGTCTAATTGTAGAGAATGTGTACACATCTTGCTCCTCTACTGAGGTTTGAGAATGATATGTATAGTAAATTTCGTCCATAGGGTATCCTTCACTCCATACTACATGAATGTTATCATTTGGATCAAGTGTTATGTCAGTATAACTTGATACATTGTCTGGTGTGTTAGAGATATTGACTTTTTTAGAGATAACATCCCCAATTATGCAACTAAAATATATATCTCTTTGACTCGAACCTGCCCGACCTTCTCCCCAAAAAAGATAAATACGATTATAGGTATCAATTGCTATACATTGACCACCAACGGAAGTCATTGAACTGTGTGAAATATTAATAGAATTAGACCAAAATGAACCATTATAAAAACTGTAGTAAATCTCCTGATCTTGAGGTGCTAATACCTCGGTCCAGGCGACATGAGGATAGCCCAAAGTATCAGCTGCTATTGATACATCACAACCATCTTCAGTATCAGGGATTTTAACTGGTTCCGACCATGAAAATCCATCAAACTTGCTATAAAAAATACCGAATCCCTCTATAGCAGGCCTGTCTCTCCATACAACATGAATACAATCTTCTAAATCTATAGCCATAGCAGGATTACCCGAGGGCTCTGGATTATGAGATATGTTTATTGTATCAGACCAAAATGCTCTATCATAATATCTATAAAAGATCTCACCATAACCAGGAGATGCACCCTCCTGCCATACTATATGAACTATATTTCTTGAATCAATTGCTATGTTCGCATGTTGAGAAATCCTGTCTGATGAATTTGATAGATTTACTTCCGGTGTCCAGGAACAATTTACCCATTTGCTGTAATAAATGTCTACACTTCCTGCCCAATCATCCCATACTACATGAGGATTATTAAAGATATCACAGGCAGCATCAGATATAGAAAGCCAATCAGTTGAATCTCCCGAGACAAGGATAGGATCAGACCATGTTGTACCGTCGTCACTATAGGAGGAGTATATATTATTTCTATGCCATTCAGTCTGATAGTCATCACTCCAAGCAACATAAATACGATTATATTTATTGACAGCGATCGCAGGATATCTTGAGCGACCATCGGGTGTGTTGGAGATATTAATCGGCGTTGTCCAGCCGTAAAGTACAGCTGGTAACAAACCAACGCACAAAACTAAGCAATACTTACAAAACCTGTTCATGGCTCATTTCAGGTAGATTAGACTTAAATAGTTATCTCTTTTCCCTCAATTACATTATAGCACCAAAAAGATGAAAAATCAAGAAAAATCTTGCATGAGTGTTTGAATTTTTATCAGTGGGGGATCATGGGGTCAGGTCTTTAGTTTTAAGTTTTCAAGTAACCTTATTAACTATTCTCTTAAGGCGTTGGGTTTTTACTATATGAATTTCAAAATACTTAACAATAATTGGTATATTGATTTAACCCGAGTTAAACATTTTCGCTATAATCTGAGAGATAACGTGGTATACCCATCCAGTATATTACTTATTAACACTCTCATTATAGTATCAATATAATATATTTTTTAGAAAAAGTCAAGTAAATTTAAAACTAAAGACCTGACCCCAATTTCGCAATTTTGCCACGGACAATATGAGGGTGTAGGAACTCGAATTTTTAATAAACTATCTCACCTTTAACAGCTTCTTGGTTGCAGTATATTCTCCAGCATCAAACTTAAGAAAATATACCCCTGATGGAAGTAATGAATTATCCCATAAAACCCTATATTCACCAGCATCCATCACATTGTCAATAATCGTCTGTATTAGTCTTCCGCTCACACCATATATACCAAGACTTACTTCTGTCTTCTTTGAGAGCGTAAACCTAATATTCGCATCTGAGGTAAGCGGGTTGGGATATACCTCGTATAGTGATATCATAAATCCAGCTTCGGCATCTTCTATACCAGTTGATGGAACATACTTGACTGTGAAGTAGTCATAGTCCCCTCCGATCTTAGAAGCTCCTGTGACTATGATGTTGTCTAAACTATCCACAGCCACTGCGTAGGCATTATCCCGGGCTCCATTATCGATTGTGTCAGCCCACAGGATGACACCTGATGGATCATACTTGACCGTGAAGTAGTCATAGTACGCTCCGATATCAGAAACTCCTGTGACTATGATGTTGTCCGAACCATCCACAGCCACACCATAGGCATCATCGCAGGCTCCATTGTCGATTGTGTCAGCCCACAGGATGACACCTGATGGATCATACTTGACCGTGAAGTAGTCATAGTACGCTCCGATCTCCGAACATCCTATGACTATTATGTTGTCTGAACCATCCACCGCCACACCAAGGGCCCAATCCCAGGGTCCATTGTCGATTGTGTCAGCCCACAGGATGACACCTGATGGATTATACTTGACCGTGAAGTAGTCATGGTCCCCTCCGATTTCGGAAGATCCTGTGACTATGATGTTGTCTAAACCATCCACGACCACACCACGAGGATAATCATCGGGTCCATTGTCAGTTGTGTCAGCCCACAGGATGACACCTGATGGATCATACTTGACCGTGAAGTAGTCATGGTCCCCTCCAGCAAAGGAATATCCTGTGACTATGATGTTGTCTAAACCATCCACAGCCACACCATAGGCAACATCAATGAATCCATTGTCGATTGTGTCAGCCCACGAGATGTAATACTGAGCCTCAACAACCGAAGATACTACAAACCCCAAAACCGCAATAGATAAAAAGAAATACTTCATATCTTCCACCTCTTTTAATAAGAGTTAATAATATGTCAATATAATTGCTAATGATACATGCATGAAGCTTATCCTTGAGGTTCGATTCTGCTGGTGCTGTGGACGCAATACAACATCTATTGAATTTAAGATAGTTAAAGAGATTGTGAGGGTGTAGGAACTCGAATTTTTAATAAACTATCTTACCTTTAACAGTTTCTTGGTTGTTGTATATTCCCCGGTATCGAACTTAAGAAAATACACGCCAGCTGGAACAGCAATGTCTGAATCATCTCTCCCATCCCAGACTACTTGATGAAATCCTGAATGCTTGAATGTATCTAAAAGTACTTTTATTTCTTGACCTAATACATTATAAATCCTGAGAGTGACCTTGCTATCTTTCTTTAAAGTATACTTAATACTTGTCAAAATATTAAAAGGATTGGGATAGATTTGTAAGATCATATTGTTTAATAATTCCTGTAAACCTACATGGGGAGAATAGCATAATACAACACCTCCACTTCCAGCTACCCACCCATGGGATGTATCTGTAAAACAAACCTGGTGTAAAGTAGAATTAACAGGACTACTTTCAGTTGTCCAGTGCTCGCCGCCATCTCTTGTTCTTAAAATTACACCACCTTCACCAACTATCCAACCATTCAGAGAGTCAACAAAATCAATTCCATTAAGAGTGTTGTTTATACCACTTAATTGGGTTACCCAGGTAGTGCCGGCATCTTCAGTATGTAAAATCGTTCCAGATTCACCTACAATCCAACCCTTAAGAGAATCAACAAAGAAAATATTTTTTATTGAAATAGAAAAACTATCTATTAAATTCAAATTTTCTGGTCCTGTTTGTGTTGAAAAGAGATAACATTGCGAGTCACCCCTAAAGGCGGTTGATAAATACCAACCACATAGTGAATCAATAAAGTGAATTTTTTCCCCACACATAGCTTCTGGAATCCACCATGATATTTCACAATTACCTGTAACTATGTTATATATTGATGAGCTTACTTCACAAAAATAATAAAAACATTGTAAGTAATAACCGCAGGTGGTATTTGGGATTGATATGTCTTTAATCCAGTTATATAAAGGTGGATTATTACTTTTTAACTCTATCCATGTACTACCAGCATCTATTGTATGTAATAATAAGACATAAAAATCAAATCCATACTCACTCTTGCTACCACCTGCCCAGCCTTCTGAATTATTTCTGAAACCAATAGTATATAGTCTTCTTTGTTCGCGACAATACTGTCTTTCCCAGCTATATCCACCATCACTCGTATGTATGATTTTGCCATATTTTTCTACCGCCCAACCATTCAGGCTATCTATAAAAAATATGTCTAAAATCGCTTGTCCAATACCAGTTTCCTGAATGAACCACCCTCTTGTATTATCAGTAACCTTTTTATTATTATCAATTTTCTCAGTTGGCTGAGGAATATTTATCAATGATAGGAAGATAAATATAAAAATGTGCACAGCGACTCCTATGTCAACTTAATTTTTAAGTTTTATTTTACTACCAAAAACTTCCTTGTCCCTGAAAACTCACCTGCGTCCATCTTAAGGAAATAGACACCTGATGCAAGTTTATCTGTGTTTATAGTGAGATAATGTTTCCCAGCATTAAATCTTTCATCTGCAAGGGTCTTAACAAGTGAGCCTGTTACATCGTATATCTTTATTGATACTTTCTCGTTTTTAAGTAGTGTGAAGCTTAATGTAGCGGAGTTTGTAAGTGGATTTGGGGTTACGACAGGAGGTTTGAATACAAGTTCCTCAGGTTCTTCCTCCACTTCAAGTTCAAACCAGGAGGTAAGGTTGTAAATGAATATATCCTGTGCATTTGTATCAGTTATGGCATTAAAGGGGAAGTATAGAAATACCAACCTAAATCCATACTCCGGGTCTTCATATCTATATCCAATGATATTACCCTCTTCATCAAAAAAGAGCGGTACACACTCATCATCTATTTCAGTGAATATACCTACCCAGGTCGATTGACCTATTGAATCACAATCAACAGTAACCTCGGAAGGCATACCCGTGGTGAGTATATCTGTGTTTTCTATGGTAACAGTGAATGGAGATTCGAATATGTAATCATCGATGCCTTCATATGCCTTGAGATAATACCTTAAAGGATGTGGAGATGGTGGTGCAATCCAGTCGCCATATCCCAGCCCGTATCCACCACCTGGTATATCCTGTCCACAGAGGAATAGATGTCCACCGTTATCCATAAAGTCTCTAAAAGCTTGAGTCCAAGACCAACCATATGTATTATAATAACAATAATAATAGCGAGCAAAGGTGAGACCAGAGAAAGCTAGCCAGGATATTGCCCTCCCGCCATCTCCATATACGTAGAAGTCTGTTACAGTATTATCTGCAAAACCACAAATGGTATCACTCCATTGATCCCACTGTAGGTCTGCAAATGCATCATGCCCGTCACCCCAGGGGTAGTAGTCTCCGATGTAAAGAAGACCATTACCATCTGTACCCTGTCCTACTGTGTATGTAAACTCTTGTGTAGACGCTTCGGCACCACAACCATCAATGCCTTCAACCCAGTAGGTTACCTTAGTTTCTGGTAGTTGACCGGGTATGATAGCGTGCCACCATCCATATTCCCATCCATGTTCTGGATATAAGACTGAATCATTAATAACATCAATTTCTATTGTGTCAGATTGATTATCTATATAATAATACAGGTGTATGTCATCAATTCCAAGAGTAATACGGTCCGGATCAAAGTCTTCTGTGTATATGCTCACAGTTCTACCACCCGTATAATACGTACCCAGCAGTTCTTCAGCTTCGATAGCAGGACTGATATTTCCATAGACCTTTACAAGTGCCCTTATCCAGAAGAGATGCCATGAAGAGTACCAGCCAGGACCATTAGTTTGTGGTCCAGCACCACCCTGTTTCCAGCATATCGCATGATATGGCGGGCTTTCGCCCGCGTGGATTGCTATTGTTTGACATGTGTCTTCTATCGCGCATGCACCTATAAAGGCATTCGTACCTACATCAGGCATAGTCGGAACAACAAGTGTGTCCCATTCCCGGTCGAACATGGGCTCAATTTCCAACACAGTATCAGCATAAATTGTATCTATGGGACTTGGTCCAGGCATAGATTCAGAAGAGTGATACTCTTCGTAAATGGACATAGGGTGGGCTGCGCGTGCAACCATTGCATAGTATTCTCCAGGTCCATTTGTCCATCTATTTCTTAAGAAGTGTATCTCTACAAGTGAACAGGCTGCTGGTGGCTCGAAGTATACACCAAGGGTATCACCTACTTGGAAAACTATATAGGTGCCGGTTAGTTCTCTGTAATACTCTATGAGCCAATACACAGATGCCTTATCTCTACAAGAGAGTATCTTACCTGGTTCACCTGGTTTGGAAGGTAGCAGATATACTTCTTGGGATTTTGCATATATGTTTTCTATGGGGATAATCATTGCAAGTAAGATAAGTATTTTTATGACATTATTTATTTTCATCTTTTAATCCTCCTGAAAACTTATAAGGATATTATTTTATCACCAAAAACTTCCTTGTTCCTGAAAACTTACCAGCGTCCATTCTCAGGAAATAGACACCTGATGTTAGTTCATCTGTGTTTATTTTTACGCTATGCTCACCCACATTTAATTTTTTATCAACCAATTTAATTAATAGGGAGCCTTTAATATCGTAGATATATATTTTTACATACTCAGGTTTTTCAATTGAGAATTTGTATCTTGTATCATTTGACAACGGGTTGGGTTTAACCTTAGGGAAGTTACATATCTCTATTTCCGAAGTTCTATCAACGCCAACGCAAGTCCAATTATGGAAATTTTCTATTAATATCTCCTGTGCGATTGTATCTGTTATAGCATGTAAAGGGAAGTAAAGAAATAGTAACTTGTAGCCACTTGGTGATTCGTATCTATATCCTAAGATTGTGCAATCGGTTGAATAGAATAGTGGCTTACACTCTGAATCAAGTTCTGTGAATGTACCAACCCATGTCGGGTATAATGGTGTGCAGTCTACAGTAATCTCATCTGGCATAGCGCAAGTAACATAATCTGTTACATCAATAAACACATCAAACGGCGATTCAGTAATATAATCATCTATGCCACCGTATGCTTTAAAATAATCTCTGAGTGGGTGTGGAGATTCAGGTGCTTCCCATTCTCCATATCCGAGATTAAAACCCGAACCTATAAGATCTTGAGATGATATTAATAGATTCCCACCTGAATTCACCAGACATTCAAACAACTGTGTATTAGTGAAATCAGCCAGACCTTCACCTCCGGGTGAAAGCCAACAGATTTCTCTGAGACCTGGTCCACTTATGTAATAATCTATAACAAAATTATCAGCAGAGCCATCAAGGTTCTCATTCCATACATTGTAAAAATAAGTGGGGAAAGCATTGTGTACACCTGTTCCAAACCCAAAATATTCGTCCTCTTCAATATATACAAGAGAACGAAGCTGGGTGACCCTCTTTACCATGTAGCAGTAGTAATGTGTTTTATATGTGGGTCTTAGTGCACTTCTATACTTAAGCTTTACCCAATAAGTTAATTTTACCTCCGGTCTCTGACCAGGAATAATAGCATGCCACCAGGCATCTTCGGAATATGGATCAGGGTTATAAACAGAATCCTGTATAAGAGATACTCTAAAAGTATTACATTCATTTATAGAATAATATAGAAATGCCGAATCTGGATAAAATCCTACACCAGCCGAATCTTCATTGTAATCCCAGGAATAGATATGAACAGTTCTATCGTGAGTATCGTATGTACCCTTTAATTTCTCAACAGAGACCCCAGTATAGTTCTGACCATAGAATTTAACAAGTGCTCGTATCCAGAAGAGATCAGATGAAGAATACCATCCTGGACCATTAGTTTCGGGTCCTGCACCACTTTGCCGCCAGCATATTGCATGATAAGGAGGAAGAACATTTAAATCTACCTTCGTTGAATAGCAGGTGTCTTCAATTGTATACCCAGCCCAGAATACATTTTGGTCTATATTTGGCTGTCCTGGAATAACGAGAGTATCCCAGTGTAAACCTACTGTGAAGGGTATCTCCATAGCAGCAGGCCTAAAGTATAAATTACCTATTGGGCTTGGACCAGTTATAGATGTAGAATCACGATACTCCCCATAAGATTCAGGTGTTACACTATCGGGAACATCAGCAACAATACCATAATATAGGTCGGGTGTATTCCCACACCTTTTATATCTACAGAAATGAACTTCAATAAGAGAGCAGGGGAAAGGTGGAACAAATAATACCCCGATAGTATCACCAGGAAGGATATCAGTTAGGTAATGACTACTTTCTCCACAATCATACTGTATTAGCGAATGTGCTGAAAGCATATCTACAGACATCACTTTACTCGGTTCGCCATTTACAGATGGTAATAGATATACCTCTTGTGATTTTGCATAAATATTGCTTACTAAATTGCTACTTACAAGCAACATTACAAAAAATATTTCGATGAGCTTTTTCATATTTTATAAATTTACACTAAGTTTATCTATTTAGAAGTTTGTTAACTAAGGATGAACAACAGTGAAGGAATAAGAGTTGGAGAACCATAATCCAATTATCTATATGCAGTTTATAATTCTTAGTTCATTGAAGCCACTCTTATTTCTGGCTGGAATGCGATGTGGAGTATTACAACTATCGGAGCAATCTCGAGGTATTATTCTATCACTACAATTCAGATGTATGTATATTTATTATAATTCAAAATGTGCTAAAAGTCAAGAAAAAAGATAAAAAACTATCTGGGGTCAGGCTAAAAGATAAGAGATAACTGCTTGGCATAAAGGGAAAGTTATAGTAGTTTTGTAATATGCTTAGAAAACTGAGGATAGAATATGAAGGAGTTTTTTTGTTATGTGATATCTCGTGGTAAAAGGAGTGAGTTTATATTCTATCTCTTATCTCTTAGCCTGACCCCCATTTCCCCTCCCAATTTAACATCCATTTAGTTTGTTGAAGCAAAGCGTAAATCCGTTCACGTCATATTCGGATCCCGCAGAAGGCGGGACATTTGAAGGAAGGTAGAGAAAGAGATTGTGAGGGTGTAGTATTGCTGAACTTCTTTATCTAAAGGTTTCAGGTAACCCTATCGGTGTATATGAAGTGCAAAGCATTTTTCATTTTACATATGCACCGTGTTATATGAAGTTCGGCAACATTCCTGTCTTTTTCTGTATTTATCTCCCTGTCATCTCATTACTATTACTTTCTCTGTTCTACTGAATTTACCAGATTCCAGTCTCACAAAGTAATGACCAGAGGTTACCTTCACTCCAGTATGGTTTGAGCCATCCCATCTAATAGTATAATTACCAGGCGTTACCTCTTTGTTCACGAGTTCCTTTATCATCTCTCCAGCAATGTTGTATGTTCGCAAGCAAACTCTTCCCTTTCTTTTAATGCAATAGTCGATGACCACCCCATAAGAAGCAGTTATAGTTGGCTTAATCTTGAGAATGCAGAACTCAGAGGTAGAGGGTGATATTTCAATACCTTGCGGAGAAGAGAGCTTGTAAATCTGCCAGTTATATGTCGCATCATACTTATCATACACAATCCAGTTTCCGTCAGGTGACCACTGGGGATTGCAATGGTGATAACCATCGTTGGTCAGGGCTATCTCTGTTCCACCTGCTGATGGAACCTTGTAAATCTGGTAGTGGCCTGTCGCATCATTCTTATAATACACAATCCAGCTTCCGTCAGGTGACCACTGGGGATTGTAATGGTTATAACCATCGTTGGTCAGAGCTATCTCTGTTCCACCTGATGATGGAACCTTGTAAATCTGGTCGTAGCCTGTCGCATCCAACTTCTGATACACAATCCAGTTTCCGTCAGGTGACCACTGGGGACAGTAATGAGCCCAATCATCGCTGGTCAGGGCTATTTCCTGTGCCCACAATGTGGACAGTAGAACCATACAAGCGAGAATGGGGTAAAAAATCCTCCTATAGTTAATCATAACACACCTCCTTTAAAAAGTTGCAGAGAACTGACACCATTTATGAACTTTATTTTTTCTGAATACTATTTACAATCTTCTGTAAGGAAATGAGCATTTTTATCTTTTCTTCAAAAGGTATCTTTGCGAGTTCTTTATGAAATAGTTCCTTTTTTTTCAAACAATTTCTTTCGTGTTATTATTCTATTATCTTCCATAACAATCTCTCTCTCATTTCGTAACCCAGATCTCTCCATCTGTTACTATTATAGCACAAACTTAAGAAAAATCAAGAAAAATCTTGATTGAGTGTTTGATTCTTTTGTCAGAGTTAAGGCGTTGAGAAGATTAAAAGTGTTATTTGAGGAAGTGTTTTTCGGGAATCTGTCTGGCTTTCGATATCTTGAACAGCATGGACAAATTGCGAATCATCTCATGTATCAGTAAGGTTCGATTATGCTGGTGTTATAGACGCAATTTAACATCAATTGAATTTGATGTAGCGTCAGCTATATTTGCTTTATTAGGCGGAATTATAAAATGGGTTACTTGTGGAATGGTATCTCTATGCTAAATATAGCTCAAGATTTTCCATTAAAACAAAATCTTTTCTAATTTCTATTGATTCACCTGACTCTACTCCAGTAAGTTTTGCTATAATGGTTCCTTTTCCATCTAAAGTAAATAGTTTTGGGATCAAGTGGAAACGAAAAACTTGATTTGGTTTAAGAACATATATATTGGTATGATCCCAAATCATTTTAGTGTCATTTTGTGGAAAAAATTTTGTTATCTCAACTAATCTCTTATGGTCGTTGCGATCTTTGTAGAGTATCTTTATATCTACATCTTTCGCAACCTCAGTACCTACATAGTGCATTTCAACTGCATAGGATGGTGGATTTATGTAAGGATATATCAATAGCGAATGTTCATTGATTGCTGATATTTCCGAATGTTCATTGATTGCTGATATTTCTTTGTTTAGCTTTCTATAGAGGAAAAAATTCGCCAATAGGAATGATAGAAGAAATATTGTTCCACCAACCTGCCTAATTAGCATTACATCTCTGATTAATTTCTCCGCTATATTTGGACAAAAGAAAAGGATTATCCCCAAAATGCTAAAGGATGTAAAAAGCCATTGTAAACCGCTTGCGAAAACGTTTATAAAATATGACCAAAAATCAGAAAGGAAATCTTTCATTGAATTTACCTTTTTAGAGTTGCGAGGTAATAACTACTCGGTTTCGGGATTTTTCCACCTAACGTCTGAGCTAAATTGCGCTGAAAGTGTCAGGTTAAGCGATTTGTTATATTGTGAGGTGTTATAATAAGCAATCATTCCCGTAATCAAGGGGTAAATTATGACAGATAAAGATATGGTTCTAGTTGAGTAGCATGATACCACGTTTTTCTCCGTTACATACGACTAGGAAGCAATCCATGGACATAGGATGGCTTTTTTTCAGAAGTCTGGGCTATCTAATTGCAAGGGATAATGTTACTATAGCCATCGCTGCTGAACAGAATGACCAAAAGAAATACAGGGATATAACTCTGATTCCTAGTGGTTCAATTATATCCATTAGTAAGCTAGTAGCCAGCCCTTCTATGGAGTTCGTCGTGCTCTTTTATTGTTAGCACTCTTAGGTTACGAGGATCGTTGTTATTTGTATTACGATCTTTATGATGTATCTCCAAGTTGGTGATACGATGCACTCTGCCATCTTTGTCTGAACGACGCCTAATGATTGCCTCTTTCTGAGATGATGATAATAGTGACATTTCTAGTTACTCCTATTGTTATTATTCAGGCACTCGATTATAGCACTTAAATAGATAAATGCAATCCTTGTGCTTGTAAACAACTTCATATTATTAGTTCACATTATAACATAGGTTTAGCTAATGATAAATTAAGAATTCGATCATACTTTTTCATTTTGTTGGACATTTTCCAAATTACAGTTTTGTGCCAAATAAATACCAGAAAAATAATTCCAAAACAAATATAATAAGGTGTTATAGCACCTCCTTTAGAATTTGCATAACGGAAAGCTCACCGACGCTATGGAGCGCCAGGGTAATAGCTGTCAGGTGTAGTGATTTGTTAGCTATTTATCTTTTAACAACAATTTGTTGAACACTTTGGATAAATGCTATACCGTTATGATTTTCTATTATTTTTATTGCATTAGTTGCTCCAAGAGTGTGAATACAAGCATGGTGGACTGAAAGCACCGCCTCTTGTAGTTTGGGATCATCTTCAAGTGGAATAATGTTTAAGCCAATCTCCTTACATTTTTCTACTGATAAATGTCTAGCATGAGATTTAAGTAAAGCAAGATTGCCTAATTCTTCTATTATATTTTCTATAAGGTTTTCTGCGTCTTTTTTTGTAGCAAGCATACCAGAAAGCAGCCATTCTTTAACCATTTCGTTTGACCAATCAATCGCTTTTTCGCATTCACCTATGAGTGTTGGCGTATATTTTGCTATTATTGGTTGCCATACAGCGGCTTTTTTGGGGTCTGAGCAAATTTCTAAATACGCACGCTTGAATTCTTCAACTACACCATGAGCAGGAATTCCTCTGAATTGAGGATCTATTGGTCCAAGACTAGATTGTTTACCCATGATTATCTCTTTGCAAGCACAAGCAATCATTGTTCCAGCTGACATTGCTAGTTGAGGTATAATAGCACGAATATTTGTCCCGAACATCGAATGAAGATAATCTACTATAGATTCCATTGCCGAGGTTTCCCCGCCAGGTGTATGTAAAAGTAAATCCAATCCCTTACTACGATTTAACCCATGAATAACTGTCATAAAGCCATTTTTGTCCGCATCATTTACGTGTATATTAGGGGCATCTGGTTTTTGCAACCACCCTGAATAATAAATTATTACATTTCTCATAGTTACCTTCTGCAGTTTCTTTAGATATTTCCTGCGTATAATATCATGGGTGCTTCCCGCTCTACTTATTTCATGTAATATATTATGCCAATTAGGCATTTCCTCCTCCTTTTATAGCGTGAGTACTAATATCCAATCTAATAAATATTTGCTTTTTTTCTGTTGCTTCTAATTCTTTCTCTTCTAATTTTAAAAATTTTTCACGTTTTTTCTCTGTTCCCAAACCTATTTCTGTGAACATTTTTTTTAATTCTTTCTTTGATCGCATTTATTTATCCTCCTAATTTCATTAATAAATTTTCATATAACATAGGTTTATTTGTGCTAATAAATTAACAATCATGGCTAATCTTAACTGTATAAATCCTCTCTTACTTATTCTTTTTACTTAATCATTCTCTTAATTTGTTGGTAATTACATCATACTGGAAAAACACCAACTTGTCAAGTTTTTTCTGTTGACTCTAACATCCTAAAGTTTGGTCCTCCTGCCAGATTGGTACTATCTGTGTAAGAAGGTATAAGTAAGCATGCTCTCGTATAAACGAAATTTCCTTGACAATTTATTTTAAATATGGTAGAATACAACAACATCAAACATAATTACTATATTATATGACTTTTCAAAAGTCATTTTAACAGGGTAAGAGAGATTCTTTTTTTATTTTTAATATTCAACAGGGACTTTAACGAGACTTGCAAGAGAATAAAAAATATAAAGAAATTTTTATCTCTTAAATTCTATTATTTGTCTGCAATAGGCAGGTAAATCCCTGTATAACAAAAGTTTCTGTCATTGCGTGGCAATCTCATTATTAATTACCAATCCTTTATCGCTTTGGAGTACATTACCCTGGTAATGTAAAACAACAATACTATTCTAAAAACAAATTCACATAAAATGCGATTGCTTCACCTACAGTTCGCAATGACAAGTTGTTGTATGCGATTGCTTCGTCGTTAATACTCCTCGCAATGACATGGAGAAAAGAGTTTAAATATCCTGCTGTGAAAGGTGGGAATATTATACAGTTATAATGAATATTAGGTAGTGTCAAAAATAATACGAAAGAATAAGAAAGCGAAAATGTAGGGGTTTGATTTATCGAACCCACAAAAGAAACGGGTCGGATAAATCCGACCCCTACAAGAATCAGGGGGAGGCAAGTCAAAAATTGATAACTATATAAAAAACAGTGGATTAAGAGAAAATTCATAAAAGATTTTTGACAATACTTATTTATTCAACCAGGAGGAGATATGTCTGAAAAATTAGAAGTCCTGAAAAACGAGGTTTGGGGTTATTTCAAACCTATCCAGTTCATCTATTTAGCAACCTGTGAGGGAAATAAGCCAAGGGTTAGACCTGTAACTCTGGTATATTTCAATGATAAATTCTGGGTTGCAACTGGAATGAAAGCTGCAAAAACAAAACAGATAAAAGAGAATGAAAACATCGAATTCTGTATTTTGTTGAAAAAAGGTGAAAACAGTGGATACATCAGGGGAGCCGGGATAGCTAATATCATCAAGGACAGAGAAACAAAGAAACTAGTGGCAAATAATATTTCCTTTTTTAAGGATTACTGGGAAGACTCAGATGACCCGAATTTTGCTCTACTGGAAATTGTTATTAAAGGGATTGAGTATCTAAAACCAGGAGAATTTTCTGCAGAAAGATTTTCAGTATAAAAGAGATATACCTACCCTACTTATAAGGAGCGACAGTTTGAAAATGGGGTCAGGCTAAGAGATAAGAGATAATTACTTGACATAAAGAGAAAGTTATGGTAGTTTTGTAATATGCTTAGAAAACTGAGGATAGAATATGAAGGAGTTTTTTTGTTATGTGATATCTCGTGGTAAAAGGAGTGAGTTTATATTCTATCTCTTATCTCTTAGCCTGACCCCCATTTTTTCCTTGACAACTACATAAAATTATGATATAATGAATACCTATGTTCTATATTATAGCCATACTCTTATCGATTTCCCCTCCTGGTGATGTACGGGCATACGATACACCAAATGATGACGGTCAATGTATAACTGTCGAGTGGGACTTATCAACCGATGATGATTTATTGGGTGGTTACGAGATATGGAGAAGTGAAACTCCAGATACAGGTTTTATAATGGTCGGGTTTGTAGGAAGGGGTATATCACGGTTCAGAGATAGAGACGGCTTAGAAAATAGAATCGAATATTACTATAGGATGAGGGGGCGTACAAGAGAATTCGAACACACCGAATTTTGTCTTGTGTCTCCACCAGCGGTCTGTACCTACCAATGGTTTAATACTAACAAGATCAATGTCCTTGTTGCACTTGCAATCTTCCTGTCAATTCTACTATATTTTGTTAGAACCGCAAAAAAGGGCAAGGGTTTCTTTGTTAGGAAGATTGCAGGACTGGATGCAGTTGATGAAGCCGTTGGCAGGGCTACTGAGATGGGCAGAGGTGTTCTATATGTTCCAGGACTATCTACTATGTCTGATGTAGCGACTATTGCATCGATAAACATATTACAGAGAGTTGCAAAGAAGGTTGCAGAATACGATACACCTCTTATAGTACCAAACAGGGACCCAATAGTATATATGGTAGCAAGACAGGTTGTTAAAGAGGGTTATATGGAGGCAGGAAAACCGGATTCTTTTGATGAAGATAATGTCTTCTTCGTTACACAGAGTCAATTCGCATATGCCGCAGCTGTAGATGGTATAATGTTAAGAGAAAAACCTGCCACAAACCTATTCTTAGGAATGTTCTGGGCAGAATCACTCCTTTTGGCTGAGACAGGGCATATGACAGGTGCTGTACAGATAGCAGGCACAGATGCAGTACATCAGCTTCCTTTCTTTGTTACTGCCTGTGATTACACAATCATAGGCGAGGAACTGTATGCAGCATCTGCCTATCTCTCTAAAGAACCTATCTTGTTGGGTAGTATAAAGGCGCAGGACTGGGGAAAACTAATTATCCTACTTCTGGTAATAGTGGGGATTATAGGGAGTATATTTGGAACTCATTTTATTGCAAACCTTCTTACAGTATAAAACCTTCCTTCACACTTCCAATTAACAAAAGAATTCTAAAAGACAATTTTAATGTAGGAACTTTTATATATCACTTCCTCGTAACCTGCTGTATTTATTACGGCATATTTTGGTATTATAAGTCTCTCTAAAAACCACCCTCCTAATACCCTGGATCTCTTGCTTGATAGTAACTCATTCTTTGAATAAACCTCAATAGCAAGCTTAGTCTTGAAATTTTGTCTTATTATATCTGCTGTTTCTTCAAGCAGAATGATACCATCTTCAGTTATCCTGTCAGAATTCTCCTTAAATACCATATTGCCATTGAGAAGAATTATCCACACTCCCTTATCCTTATAAAGGATACCTTTCAGCACAATCTCCCTCCCAACAACCCTCGATATATTTCCAAGTTTATCATAAGCCTCGCCACTGTATATATAAACTATACCTGGATTCATCATCACTCCCTCATTACTCCTGCCATCCCAGTATATAGTTCTTGGGGGAGCACCCTCACCTTCGTAACTTCTAAACTCCGTACCTTTTTCATCTGTTATTACCATCTTCCATATTCTCACATCATATCCATAGACAGGGTTAAATAAGGCTACATAATCTCTGACAATTTTTTTGAGCCAGGGTTTAATTATTTGATCTGAGGCGAGCACAGGAAGTGGACTGGATGCAATCTCTGAGTTTGAAAGAAGCTGACTATCATATATGTACTCCTCTTCGCCAATAAATGGTATTACTGTCTCATAGGGGTCGAAATCGAGCTCAATTTGAGGTTTCTTCTCAGCTATAACACCCTTGTATTCTCCCCTTATCTCTTCCTCAACCTTTTCTTCATCCTGTGCTGTTAGATAAAAGACAAACGTAATCAAGATAAGAGAACTTACTATAAATACTATTCTACTCCTCATATAATCATTCCTCCAATAACACTGTTATGTGATTAACTATGACCTATGCCTAACCTGATACAAGTATATATCTAAAGGTTATCGTTCCTGTATGAGTTATAGGACAGCTTTCCCATCTCCATTTAGCAAGTGTCTTCATAACCAGATTATCCCAATCACTATACCCGGAAGTATGAATAATTAGCATTTCGGGTTTTGGCTTACCATCGGGACCAACAGTAACTCTCACCGTCACGACAGCAGATAATCCTCTTTTAAGTGCCCAATCAGGATAGGAAGAAAGGGGCTTCTTTAAAAGCTTTCTCTCAGCAAGAGCCCCGGCTATTTCCACCTCTGTCGTTGTCTTCTTTTCTGGTGTCGTCTCTATATCTGTTGTTATTTTTTTCTTACTGAAATCTGCTGTATGCGAATCATCCTTTAACTCTGATATATCCACCTTCTCCAGTTCTATAATCTGTCCCTTACTACCAGGTGATGTAAAGAGGCCAATCTTTGCATCAAGATCCTCCCTGGTCTTGGGTAGGGCTATAGAGGGTTCTTCAAGTATCTCATTTATTGACTTACTTTCAGAACCTATACGTACTACCTCAACATCACCTGTCACATCAATGGCTTCGTAAGAATTGAGGTTTATAGTTGCCTGTATATCTGCCAGCTCCTGTATCTTACCTATATCAATCTTAGCATCTGGTGGGGCAACCTCCATGGGTCTTACTATGTCCAGTTTTTTTAACTCTGCCTCTAATTCTGGATCTATCTTCTGGCGATTTAATCTATCCCTCAGGGCATCCACAATACTCTTTGTTGGTTCTGGCTGTGATATAGGTTGGGGAGGTTCTTTTATCTTTTTCTCTTCCTCTTTCTCTTCCTTTTCTTCAATGAACTCGATTCTGTGCAATCGTGCACTCTGCTCTCTGGTTACTGACTGAACCTCAACAAAAAGAAACACACTAACATGAATAATAAGCGAGAAAAATATATATCTTGTAAACCTTGTATTCATAATAGATTTTCACAATCCTGGTATAAAAAATCAATCTTTTCCCTTCTGAGTAGTTGCTATTGATATATTATCTACACCAAGTATCTTTGTAACCTGTATCACGGAAAGAACCGTCCCATGATACACATACTCATCTGCTCTTATTAAAACAGGCATAGACGGATTATTATCCACTGCATATTTCAAGAGCTCAATATAACCATCCCAATTTGTTTCCGTTCCTCCAGGATTGTCAGGCCATGAGATCTCTATCCTATGGTCATCTGTTATAGTTATGGATATAGCCTCTTCATTTCTCTCCTCAACTGTGTATGCAGAAGGTAACGAAACCTTGAGGCTCCCAGTCATCGATATAACCGGAATAGTCACCATGAGTGTTATGAGTATAGTGAAAGCTACATCAGAGAGCGGTGTTACATTTATACGAGCTTTCTTTACCTTCATATGATACCAAGTTGATATTAATTAGTACAAAATCTTATTTTCTTTACGCTTAAGAAGTGCAATTTTGACAGCACCTGCAATTTTTGCCCTGTCTATTAAGTCTACAACATCCTTATGGTATATTGTGGTATGGGCAGAGATTAAAACTATCCTCATTGGACTGCGTAATAGAAGCTGGTGCATTATTTCATCCTGTCTTTTCCTGTCTTCGGGATTATCTATTCTACCGAACACCTCTTCATTTATGAACACAGTACTGTCTCTGGCAATATACATATTTAGTTTTACCTCTGTCTTCTTCTCATCTTTCTGCATTGTATGTGCCCTTGCTAACGAAGGTGTCGATACAGCAATATTTGACTGATACATCAATGGAGCAAACATCATAAAGAAAAGTATTAAAAGCATCGCCACACTTATACCCGGGGTCAAGGCCTCTGCTGTAGATGATATATCCTCTCTTTCCTCATAACTTCTTGTTCTCCTCACTCTGGTAGGGGTTTTATCCATTATATTCTCTTGAGATAGAATGAGCAGGAGCTCTCTTGAACCAATGAACAGTTTATCAACAATAGAGTCTACATCTTTAGAGAAGTAACCATACATAATCGCTGCAGGAACTGCAATTATTATACCAATAGCTGTTGTCACAAGAGCAACTGCTATACCAAGCATCATCCCCTTTGGCGAACCACCACCAACAGCTGCCATAGCCAAAAATGCCTGAATTATTCCTATTACTGTGCCCAGCAACCCAAGCAAAGGTGAGATATATGCTATAGTAGAAAGTGTGCCTACATGGCTTTCAAGTTTTATCTTCTCCTCAGAAATACTATAATCCAGTTCGTTGTATAAGGCATCTCTGCTAAGATTAGCCCTAGATAGTCCAGACTTGCAGACTCTTGCAAATGGATGATCGGTGGAACCAACATATTCCACCGCACCATTTATATCTTTCCTGGATAAAAAATCTCTTATCCTTCCAAGAAACACATCATAGTTAAATCTCATTCTCAAGAGAAGAACTAACCTATCAAGTATAGCGCCTAATGAAATGATAGAAATAATAGCAAGAGCTATTATTATAGGATTCTTTATAAGATCAAATATGAAAACACCAAGAATCATATAATCATTACCTCTTTCCTGACTTGCTCAATATCACCATCAATTCCTTTGAGGCAATTTCAATTCTCTGAATAATTGAATCAACCCTGCCGGAGAAAACACTAAATAATATAGCTGATGGAACGGCAATTATTATGCCTGTAGCAGTGGTAAGTAGTGCAACTGCAACGCCTGACATCATGGCAGTAGGGTCTGTGCCCCCTGCCTCTGCCATACCTGAGAAGGCTTGTATAATACCGACAACTGTTCCGAGAAGCCCGAGAAGTGGGGCTATAAAGGCAATCGTTGAAAGTATCCCCACCCTGGTCTCCAGTTCCGCCCTCTCTTTCATCTGAGCCTTCTCAAGAGTATCATAGGTATCTTCTCTCGTAAGAGAAGACGTCTTAAGTCCTTCATACAATACCCTTGTAAGGGGTGAATTCTCAGTTCTACATTGATTGATTGCTGAGTCCAATCCCTCCTTTTCTATCTTTCTCTCTATCTCCTGCATTATCCTGCTTTCGTCAAATCTAACCTTTCTGAGATTAACAAACCTTTCAATTGCCACAACAATCATAACTGCTGCAGTTATTAGTAATACGATTATCCATGGTGAAGTCAAAAGTCCAACCAAGGTCGTTCCTGGTAGCATGTTCCCTCCTGCTTATAATAATCTACAGTAAAACACAATTTCAGAGAACACATAGATTCTAATGATTTATAAGATATTTCTTCCTCTTAGAATACTAAGTATATAGGACCTATTCTCCGAACCTTGTAATATACTCCTGTGCCTTTTCTTCATCTCCTATAGCTTGATACGTCTTTGCAATATACCTTCCAGCTTTATTGTATTCCTCACCATCCGGATATTCTGCAAGCACCTTTTTGAAAATCCTTAAAGCATCCTCGTAACTTCCAAGATTATAATAAACAACACCCATGATATTAAAAGCTGATGGCACCTTATCGCTCTCAGGGAAATACCTTATAAACTTCTCAGCCTCCTCTAATTCCTTCATTGGCTGTTTCAACTTGGCGTATGAGAGGATTATATAGTACTGTGCATCTTCAGCATATGGACTCTCTGAAAAGTTCGTAACCAATTTTCTAAACTCAATAACTGCATTCGCATAGTTCTCGTCATTAAAGGCACTTCCAGCCCTTATCCACTGTGCCTCAGCAGCATATTGTGATGATGAATGCTCATTAATAAGTATATCAAGTGCCTCGGGGTTATCCTGCCCTAACATATAATATGAAAGTTCCATCTGGTCTTTTGCTGTTTGTGCTTGTGGAGACTCTTGATACAGGATACTGTATTTATCATACTCCCTTATCGCGTTTACATAGTCTCCTGCATTGAAATAAGTGGCTCCCAACTGGAACTGTGCCTCACTGGCAAGCTCTGACTCCGGGTATTGATTTACCACCAGCCTGAAGTGGTTAATTGCCTTGGTATATTCTGCTGCTTGTTTATACGTAACAGCGAGATCAAAGGCAGCATAAGGTGCCTTCTCTGACTCGGGGTAGTTAATTAACACCTTTTCCCAGTAATCAATGGCATTTGCATATTTTTGTGTAACGAATAATGCTTTCCCACCATAGTAGTATGCATCACCGGCAATTGGACTATCCTGAAATTCATCCCCAATACCAAATAGGAAGACCTGGTATGCTTCGTCATATTCGCCCATATTGAATGATGCTATACCCCAGCCATAGAGTGACGCTATAGCAAGAGATGTGTCAGAACCATATCTCTGAAACGCAGACTCAAAAATGTCCTTTGCAGTATTATATCTACCCTCTTCAAGTATACACCACCCCTTACTCACATATGCAGGTGCCTTAAGTAAGACAACTTCGTCGTAGTCCTTTAAAACGCTTTCATAGAATGTTTTTGCCTTTGCTATCCTGTCCATATAATAATAAAGCTCACCTAAAAATAACTTTGCTCTACCAACCCAGATTCCGCCTTTTGATTCAATTAGATGTTCGAAGGAACTTGATACAGAAGCTCCTTCGTTATAATCCTGCATTAGATTGTAAGAGTACACCATCATTGCATATGCTGGTATAGCAATCTCTGATATGCTAAAATATCTTAATATATTTTGAAACCTCTCTATTGCCTCGGTATACCTCTTATCAGAAAGAAAGGTTACTCCTGCAAGATAATCTCCCATACCCGCAAAAGAACCCGTTGGATAAATACTTGACATCTGATTGAATGCTATAAGAGAATTCAGGGTATCCCCAAGTGCTATATAAGATCTGCCGTATTCAAAATTAGCTATGGCAGCCACTCTCAAGTCCGGATAACTGGATTTTGCCTCTTGAAACATTGTAATCGCTTCGTTAATCCTACCAGTTTCAGTAAGTGCCTTACCAATCATATAGATGGAGTGGGCTGCAAGAAATCTATCCCTCGAATCTGTAGAATATTTATAACAGAACAACGAGGCCTCATAATCACCTTCATGAAAATAACAACATCCTAATTTATACCTGGAGTACTCCTTAAGATGACTCCATGGATACTTCTCTATAAAAAACTCATACTTTTCGATGGCTCCAGCATAATCTTTATTATAAAACAGGGCATCAGCCATTCCATAGTGACAATATTCAGCAAAGTTTTCATCCTTAAAGCTGTTAGCCAGTTTTTTATATATGGCAAGTGCCTGTAGAGGCTTTCCGAGGCGCGCAAGACATTTTGCCTTATAGAATAAACCCTCTTTTGTAACTGCATCCTCAAAAAACACCATAGCCTCTTCGTATCTACCCTCAAAATATAATAATATACCTTTACCCGAAAGAATTCTCTTATCCTCCGAGTATCCTGGAAATTCATCTATCTTTTTAACAAGATATTCCTTCGCCCTCTCTGAATCACCTCGCGCAAGATAAGCCATTCCACAGGCATATATTGCCTCGGGAGCTATATATGAACTCTCATGTTTATCTATTAGGTCTCTGAAAGTATATATAGCCTCGTTATACTCACCAAGGTTATAATAACACTCTCCAATACGATATAATGCTTCGGGCGCTGTTTCATCAAAGCCTGTTAGTAATTTGTATCCCTTTATTGCATCTTCATACTGGTGGTGAGCAAAAATCACCTCCACCTCCTCAAGCCTTTCCACAGGTGTCTTTGAAACCACTGCATATACAGGTTGGAATACTATAATCAACAATAGATTATATAAAAATATATATCTTCTTAAACCATTCATAGAAACTTTCAGTATTTATAAATATGGAAAGATATACAGATATTAATTTTGGAAGAGGGATATAGAGCTCCATCTACTCTTGTTCTTCTGATGTTTCATTCTCATTCTTTTCCTCAGGTGGAGTCTCTTGCTCGGGGGATTCGGTTTTCTCTCTTATCTCCTCCTTTATAAGTTCGGGTTTTTCTCCCATTGGAGTCATTATTATCGTTCCTTTTGGTCCTACCGTTTTAAGTGTTACGAATGCATCCTCACACTCATAGACCCTTTCAGTTCTCTCTTCAGTAACCCTATACTCGAAGTAATAATTACCATCCTCCACAAATATACCGTTATTATCTTTACCATCCCATGCAATCCTATAAGGGGGTGGGCCATACGCGCCCATTCTCCGTACAGGGGTTCTATATCTGTCCTTAATTATGACCTCCCACTTCTGCACCTCTCCTCTTATATTCGTTTCAAAAACAAGCCATGCAAGATTCTCTCCACCTTCACTCATTGGTGAAAACGCAACCTTTGGTGTCCGTGCTCTCACCCTGAATCCTCCAAATTCAAAAGATATTGAGATGTTATGGGCTGGTGATAGTAAAGAAGATGATTCATAGTGGTAAGCACCTGCATAATCTATCTTAATTGTATATCTGTCCATATCCCTTTTCAATCCAACCCCGTATGTGAATTTATACTGATCCATTCCACCTCTTACAGCCATTGAATATAACGGCTTGTATTCAAATCCCATGTGAAATAGCGGAAGTTTTTTTTCTGAGACAAGGACATCACCACACATCGCAAACATATCACGGTATGGACGAAACGAGAAGCCAATTCTTGCAGATATCGGGGTAGTCTGGGTTTCATTTATAAGTGTCCATGAGGGACTTATAAGATTCTGTCCAGATACACCAAAAGAGAACCATCCTGAAGGAAACAGAAGAAGCCCAAGGTCCAAGCCGTGGCCAACCCCTGACTCATTCATCATTGCCTCGTATAATATCTTATAAGAAATACCCGCTGAAAACCAGCTCTTAATACTAAGAGCATACGTTAACATAGGAGCAATATTTGTGTATGTGAAGGTTCCTCTTGGTACCGCTTCCTCAGCAGGATAGCGGTCAATCTTACTTGAGTGCAATGCAAGGAGACCTATACCAAAGTTGCCAATTTCTTTGGTTGAAAAGGTATAACTTATAGCCTCAAGCGACAGATTGCTGCTCATGTAAATCATAGAGTGCATAAAGGTTACTCTGTGTCTTTCAACACAGGATAGACATGCGGGGTTATAATACGAAGAAGATGCATCATCGGCAAGTCCTGTTATTGCTCCTGCCATAGCAAGACCTCTGCTGTCAGAACCCCATGAGACGAATACATCCCCGGGCATACCACCATCATTCTCTGCATTTAATAATACCGGTATGAATATGATTAGCAGTAGTATATAATTCCTCATTATTAGAGTCCCTGTTAACTCCGGATTTATTAAAATCTTATGGCTTTCTACCTCATCACACCAAGACCCATCTTTAGTGCGTTTTGCGCTCCGGCACCTTCAAAAGTAATTATAAGGTTATATACACCATTTGCGACCTTTATATCATCCTCCCTCTTCCCATTCCATACAAGATAGAAGTAATCATCTTCTTCCCATTTATTAAATCCAGAGAGATAAGATTCCTTACTCCATATAAGATGTCCGAAGGCATCATAAATCAAGATTGTAGTATTTGTTTCTCCTGATACACTTTCGGGTCTTTTAAAAACAATTTTAGTAGTATCACACATCGGGTTAGGATAGGCAAATATATAGGGTAATTCTTCATCTTTAGACTCAGAAACTCTGGATATACCTTCATCTTGGTCAAATCTATTCCCAATGTCGATAGGGGGTAAGGTTAAACCTGGTTTGACCTCAAAACTATTACTTGTATCTATCAATGCCTCTCCAGCATCTGCGATAATTGATACGCTATCTGAAGAATATAAAACAGATACCTTAATTTCATTTATCCCTTCTGAGAGAATCAATGAACAGGGAGAAAGTAATCTTCGGCTTGGCTCAGATAGACCAGGAGAAATAACATAAAGGCTGCATGTTATATCCAGGGGGTTAGAGTTTTCTGAATCTCCATCCAGAACCACCTTTATATTAAATGGAACGCCCTCTTGTTTTGGTGTATCAAGTGGTTCAATTCTCAGCCTTGGTTGGAGTTGAGAAAAAAGTGGAAGACCAAAAACAAGAAGAATGGGTATTAAAAACCCTTTCATACCTGATATTATAACATCTTTTTTACAATTTGTCAAGTTTTTAAAAAAATTTCTTGCATTTTATAGAAAAATATGATATAATTCCATCAGGAGATATCATGTATACTTTTTTCTTAATATTTATATCGTTCCTTACCCTGCCAGAAATAGACTTTGTATATGCTCCAGGTACATTTATAGGTGACAAGGGGTTAGAGTTGCGCGTATTCCTCAATATAGATGTTGGAAAATTAACACTTATAAAAGAGGGTGAAGATTTCAATACGGCTTATTCTATCTCTATTATTCTAAAGAAAGACAACAGGGAAAGAGGTAACATATGGATGAAAAAGATAGAAGGACTGGCGTATGG
Organism: Caldifarciminota bacterium; assembly: GCA_023129165.1. Classification (GTDB taxonomy): domain Bacteria; phylum Hydrothermota; class UBA3073; order UBA3073; family UBA3073; genus JAGMCL01. The sequence goes on from JAGMCL010000060.1 coordinate 43,731, forward strand.
AGCAAAACAAACACTCTATGATACAATTACTATAGATATATTACCAGGCTGTTATGATATGACCATAATCATCTCCGATTTGAACTCTCAGAAATCCATGGAAAAGAAGAGTGAACTTCTGGTCGATAGTCTATCATCTGATTTTTCAATATCGAGTTTTATTCTTGGAAAATATGACAATTTGATAACCGATAATGCCGTCACAAACATAGATGGAATCTCGTGCTATCTGGAGGTCTATTCAGATAAAGAGGCAATGTTTTATTTCACTGCTGAAGATTACAACGATAGCATTTCTATAACTCCTGGAATGACACCAATCACTATGAAACCAGTAATAAACAAATTAACCAATAATTTTGTCACTCTTACTGCAGTTATACGGGAAGACGGGAAGAGTTTTGAAAGGGTTGATACTGTTTTTATAGGTAGTACTATTTTTGCAGATGATAATCTATACAAGAGTAAAATAAATGCACTGATGTATATCTTCGATACTCCAAAGTTAGATACGCTACTCCTAGCTAAACCCGAGAAAAGAGATAGTCTCTGGGGAGCCTTCTGGAAATTCTATGACCCCACTCCTGAAACTGACAGGAATGAACTTGAGGATGAATATTTGGCAAGAATTAACTATGTGGAAAATTATTTAGGAGGTTGGCAAACAGATATGGGTAGAGTCTGGTTAGTAATGGGAATGCCGGATGAAATTGATAGACATCCGTTCGAACTGGAAGTCTGGGCGTATGAGATATGGTATTATTATTCTATAAACGAAAAATTTATTTTCTACGATACGCATGGACTCGGCTGGTATGAGCTTATATATCCCGAAAACTGGAACCCCTGGAGAAGTAAATAATTACTGACTTTATAAAAAATGAAAATCATTGCTCCACTTCTAATACCAATCATTATATTTGCTGTTGAGGTTAACATTCCTACTGCAGATTACAGTTTTGATAATGGACTGTTGTGCATGGATGGCTTTGGCCATACACCTGGTTTCACCCTTCCAGTCAGGGTTTTTCCAATAATAATACCGCCAACAATAGAAATATATCAGATCGAGGTAAGTGGTTTCCCTTCTACCATATTAGAATTCAGCCCTAACCTAACCCAATATGCAATCCAAAGAGCCCCTTTGGAGTCATTAAAAATAGATAGTTCATTCAATAGGAACATGGCTGTTGTTTTACCCTCGATGATATTTAATGATAATGTAATACATCCAGTAATAATATATCCTTTTTTCTACAACGAGAATGACGAATTAACACATACACCAGTTATTAACATAAATATAGGTCTTAATATAGACAATCTATCGCTTCCTTCTTATCCATTCGGAAGAAATGAAGATAACAAACATCTCTGTATCCTGACGATTCCATCGATTGAGTCCATTCTTGAAAACTTTATTTCTAGAAAAGTATCTTTAGGGTATAAGGTTTCTGTTCTTATAGTTCCACCCTTAGTGGATGCTATAGAGATTCGCAAACTTATTAAAGAGAGATATATCGAATGGGGGTTTTCTCATCTTCTGATAATCGGTAATTACGAGTCAATACCACAATTTCAATACCGGGAAGTAAATACGGATTTCTTTTACGGTGAACTCACATCGGATATGCAGGACAGGCTTGAACCATTCGCCGAGGTCGCTGTTGGTCGGATACCCTATACTGAACCCCAGGCTGTAGAGTGTCTACTTTCGAATTCGATTCTCTTTCAGATAAGAGATGAAAAGAAGGATATATTTTTCTCAATCACTGAAGACATGGTTTCACCTGAATTCATAAAAGATATGTACAGTCTTTTCAGTCCCTATAATGTTGACTGCGATATTCCAGGGGGTGAATATAGTGTATATATAGAACATACACTCAACGTAAGATTAGATATCCCTCTTGAGAATGCTATTATAATATCTACTACTGCTCATTCTGCTGATTTACTCTTGAAGAAATACGGAAATCGAGCAGCATGTATAATTGCCCCAACCTCTGACTCATATCTAATGCCCCGTAACCCTGGTGGTACCTCAACCTACTTATATAACATATTGAAAAATCTCCTGTTAGAGGATATGAGTATAGGAGAGGCAATAAGATTGGGTGCAATAGATTACTGGATGGAATATCCCGATTCCTTTACAGAGAAAAATATTGCAAGTTTTCATATCTTTGGAGACCCTACAAATACATTCAAAATCGCCCAATTAGAGGATGTAGGTTTAAAAGATGTTCTCTGTATCCCTTTCAGGGTTGAACCTGGCAAGAGTCTTTCTCCAACAGTTATCGTGAAAAACTTTGGGGATAAAACAGCCTATAATGGTAAGGTTATTGTTGAGATTAAAAAGGATGGAGATATCCTATACTCTGAAATTGTTGACATATTAGATATCAAACCAATGGATGAAAGAGAAATAGACTTCCCTGAGTTTGTTATGTGTGAAGGAACCCTACATATAATCATATCAACAATATTCCCAGGGGATTTCAACGCATCAAATGACATAGTAGAAAAGACAATACTTTCAGGTTTCGATGTTCCGATTGTAATATCAACCGATACATTATATGCAAATCTTTTTATGGAATCCTTATCACAGGAGGCGTTCTTTTCAACTGATACGTCATACAGAGGGGAATTGAGGAATGTATTTTTTTTAGAACCCTTTCAGGCAGTGGGTGAGAATATATACATAGAGGGATTTATCCCTGATAAAGACTACAGTGGGAGGATCGATGGTATTGGAAGATTTGCTGGATATTCATTTGAGTATAATGGACCACTCTCATCTGGTCTGCCGGATTGGTTAAACTATGACAGTCTCTCTATTGCAATGGTAGATACAGATGGAAATCCTGTGGCATTCAACCAGGGTTCTTATTTTATATTTCTTGGTAGGGCATTGTATTTGAACCAACCAGCCCTGTTTCTGAGCATTATAAGAGCTGATTTTGATATAAAAACAGGCACTCTAAAGGATACATTAACAACCCTGTTCGAATGTAACCCAAATCCAACAAGGGGTGAAACAGCGATATTGTTTGAGATACCTCTTGATGATATTCAAGTCACTCTATCCATATATGACATAACAGGACACCTCGTCAAGAAACTTGTAGACAAGAAATTTTCCATGGGTATCTATTCCTATATATTTGATGGTCTTGATTCCGCCGGGAGGGAACTTGTAACCGGTACATATTTTATCAGTCTCTCACTTGAGGGTATAACATTCACAAGAAAACTTATAAAACTAAGGTAGAACTATGTTTTACATAGAAGAGCTCTGCAAATACGAGGGACAAGAAGTAACCATCAAGGGATGGATTTACAACAGGCGTTCCAGTGGTAAGATTGTTTTTCTTCTCATAAGGGATGGCACCGGGATAGTACAGTCTGTGGTGTCAAAAAAAGATGTTCCAGATGATATATTCAGACTTTGCGATATGATACCATATGAATCCTCTGTCATAATTACAGGGATAGTAAATAAGGATTCGAGGGCTCCTGGTGGATATGAACTTCTATTTAAAAATATAAAAATCGTATCTCTTTCAGAGGAATATCCTATTTCACCCAAGGAGCATGGTATAGATTTTCTTCTGGAGCATAGACATCTCTGGATACGCTCAAAAAAACAGTTCGCAATTATGAAAATAAGGGCAATATGTATTAAGGCAATCTGCGATTATTTCGACTCAAGAGGATTCATAAGACTTGATGCACCGCTGCTCACTCCCTCTGCCTGCGAGGGTACAACAACTCTCTTTGAGATCCCCTACTTCGACAACAAGGCATATCTATCACAGTCTGGACAGTTATATAATGAGGCGGGGTGTATGGCTTTTGGTAGGGTCTATTGTTTCGGTCCCACCTTTAGAGCAGAAAAATCTAAGACAAGAAGGCATCTAACTGAGTTCTGGCAAGTTGAACCGGAGATGGCATGGGAAACACTGCAAGATGCAATGGGACGAGCAGAAGAGTTGGTAGAATACATCGTTGAGTGTGTTTTAAATAAGAATACCAGGGAACTGGAGATACTTGATAGAAAAATAGAAGTGCTCAAAAAAATAAAAAGACCCTTCGAAAGAATAACCTATTCAAAGGCAGTTAAACTTCTTGATATTGAGTGGGGTGGTGATTTTGGTGCTCCAGATGAAACAAAGTTATCGAATATGTTTCATAAACCAATCTTTGTAACAGGTTATCCAAAAGGTGTAAAGGCATTCTATATGAAGAGAGACCCCGAGGACGACAGGATCTCCCTGAGTTTTGACATGCTTGCACCTGAAGGATACGGAGAAATCATTGGTGGTGGTCAGAGGGAAGACGACATCACTCAACTCAAGGAAAGGATAAAGGAATACAACCTACCAAAAGAGGAATATAAATGGTATCTTGATCTTAGAAGATATGGAACCTGTCCACATTCTGGTTTTGGACTTGGAGTGGAAAGGACGGTAACATGGATATGTGGCATACATCATGTAAGGGAGACAATACCATTCCCACGAACCATAGATAGAATATACCCGTAGTAATTGAATATTGATGATTGACTATTGACGATTAAGGACAAGGAAAAAGGAAATTATTGCAAATTGAGAATTTACGATTGGGAACAAGTAAAAAGTGAAAAGTTAAAAGGCAAAAGTAAATTATTGTAAATTGCGTATTGATAGTTGAAAGCAATTGTCAATAGTCAATAGAAAATAGTAAATTAAAAGATGATTAAGGACAAGGAAAAAGTAAAAGGTAATTATTGATTTAGACCCAAAAATTGAAGCCAATCGTAAATTGTAAATTAAAAAGGCACTTGCAATTGTAAATAGTCAATAGAAAATAGTAAATTAATAGGCGATTGACCAATGACCAATATATCACTTATAGCATATATTGATAAATTCCTCTCGTTTCTAAAGAGCGAACGGGATGCGTCAAAGCATACTCTCAGGGCATATAGAAACGACCTTTCAGAATTTGAAGACTGGTTAAGTGAATTCTCAGATGTTACCGTTATAAAAAAGATTTCCCGAAGAAATGTAAGGGATTTTCTTGGCAGTCTTGGAAGATATGGTTATGAACGCACCTCTATATCGAGAAAAACTTCATCACTCAAGTCCTTCTTTAAGTTTCTTATGCGGGAGAATATAATAGAGTTAAACCCTGCCTTGAGTATAAGGTGTCCAAAAAAAAGACGTAATCTTCCCTCTTTTCTCTCAATAGAAGAAATGAATGAAATGCTGGGCAAAGAACTTTCAGAGCGCGATAGGGCAATCATTGAACTTATCTATGGTACGGGTATGAGGTCGAGTGAAATCTGTTCGTTGAATACAAATGATGTAAATTTTTTCAATGAAACAGTGAAGGTAAGGGGTAAGGGTAAAAAGGAAAGAATAATCCCCTTAACAAGGAAGGCTAAGAAAGCACTTCGTGATTATCTTTCTCCTGCGAGAGATAAGAACACACCACTCTTTTTAAATAAATTCAGTAAGAGGCTTTCCCAAAGAAGTTTGCAAAGGATTGTCGGAGGGTATATAAGGTCTGTAGCAGATGTTACAAGGTCATCACCTCACACACTAAGGCACACATTTGCCACTCATTTGCTCGATAAGGGATGCGATTTGCGTACGGTTCAGGAACTTCTTGGTCACTCATCTATATCTACAACACAGATATATACCCATCTCACACCTGAGACACTTAAGAGGGTATATAAACGTGCACATCCAAGAGCAGAATCGAAAAAGAATGATTACTGATATCTGTCTTAAAAGGTAAAAATATAAGGAGTTATAGTCTTCAGACTATTAATGAAGATATTTAAATGAGATTGCTTCATCCGTCTAACGACGGACTCGCAATGACATGATTTGGGATATGTTGTTACAAGGAGGGAAGTTTAAAACAATCAAAAAATCTACATTATGAAGGAGTATAAAGACATATTTATAAGAATTTTCCAGATTGTAATTCCTATCATTATTACAATCATTATACCTCTGTTAGCAAGAGGAAGCTTTAAGAGAAAATTGAAAAAAGCGAAGGAAAACCTTTTAGAATTAAGGAAACATATACCAGGTGATATTAATAAAACAGATAATGGTCTTCCCTACTTCAAGGGAAGATATGGACATCATAACATTGAGATCTCATTCGAGCGAAAAAAGAATACACCTCACGCAGATATTCAGATAACCATGGGTCTTTCCTCGGGATTTCCTGTAAAGATATATAACAGGAGAATTATGCCTCTTAAGGAAAGTATAAAAACAGGAGTCGCTCATATAGACAACCTTTATTCTGTTATCTCTTCAAGCTCTGAACAGGCAAAATCTCTAATCCTCTCAATATCAAGGGATGACATCGGGGCTTTAGACGATTTCCTTAGAGAGGGTATAGTAATAGATACTGAAAAAATCATCCTGCTCAAACGAAATGTTAACTCAAAAGATACAGAACCCCAGAAACTCCTGTCGGTCCTTGAAGTAACTTATAGGATTGCACGAGTCGTCGAAAGACTCGCCCCCCTGAAAACTAGTTTCTCATAGGGTCGACATCTTGACCCTGTCACCCACTTTTATTCCATTTTGTTCAAACCAGCCCATTTCCACCTCAAGCGCATAGAGGATTGGTACAGGAGGAAAATACAATCTGTTTTTATACTGTATGTCCATATCCTGGATTGATACTATCACACCCTGTCTATCTATGAATGCAATAGAGAGTGGTATATAGGTATCCCTCATACAAAACGGGTATCTATCATCCTTTTCAAATACAAAGAGCATACCACCATCTATTCTCTTCCTGTTCGATAATCCTTTACTCCTTTTATCAGGTGTGTCTGCAATCTCTACCATGATAGGCATACCACCAATATATATAAGACTCTTCTTGTTATTACATGCCAGAAGAAGAATGATAATGAGAATTGTGAATGATACAAGTCTATTCATAATATATTTTATTCTACTCTTGACAATGAAGTAGGTATATCATCAAAAAAGGAGCTATTATATCTACCCTATCATTTTGATTGGTTTTATCAGCGCAACTACAACAAAAAGTATTATCTCCAGGGTAATATAAAGTGAATAAGGGATTTTATGTATCCTGAGGGGCCAGAATATGGGTGTTATTCCCGTTGCCGAGTCCCTTATAATATGCGAAAGGAGTGAAATAAATATAAATATTGGTATATAGTTTCTAAATGGCAGAGGAAGTATGAACCACAATGTACAACACAAGAGCGCCGCAAATGTAACACTGTGAGTCACTGGTCTCAATGGAAGATTTATTACATCCTTTATTCTGATTGATCTTGCAGTCACAAAGTGGTCAAAATCAATAAGGAATGCCGCAAGAAATGCAATTATATAATCATAAACTTGTGAACATAGAGGAAGTAGTATCAGAAGAGAGATAATACCGTGAAGAAATGCATCAATTATTCCTGTTATTTCTCTTGAAAGAAAGTGAATCCTATCACCTATTATGAGAATGGCAATAAGCAGTATTAATCTTGCTATGTGGTTCTCAATGTTCAGCAATTATGAAAGAAAGTAGAAAATACACAAAAAAAATAGGTAATTGAGAATATATCTCACTAAAAACTCAAAATAGCAATCAAGCCATTTTATAGTCTCCTCTCCACATATATCTCTTCTTCAAGTCTTGAGAGAAGATAGTTTAGTTTTTCTATTGTCTTTCTCTGTGATAGAAGATTCTTTAAGTCTTCCTTTACTTCCTCAAAACTGGGATGTCTTGATTCCTTTTTATCATAAATCTTAGCCACATAAATACCATCCTCATGCTCAATAATTTTGGTTTCACCACCTATTGGAATATCTTCAAAGAAAGGGGGTATGGGAAGATAACCACTGCCATCAGATATAGTTATTATTCTTTCATCCCTCTCTGGAACCTTACCCAATTCAATTGAATCTTTTATCTGTGAAGCAAATGACAGCACTCTCAACGAATCCTCTTTTGTGGGGGTAAGTATGAAAATAATACTCCTTAGTGATACACGATTTCCCATCTTCATATCACAACGTAGAAGGTGTACTGCACCCAAGGTCTGTATCAATCTTATTTCACCCGCGCTCATATTTTCTATTTCCTGTCTGAATAAAGGATCAAGGTCATCTATATCTACAGTTCCAAGACTACCCCCACGCTGCCTTGTAATTGGATCTTCGGAGTAAGTCATTGCAAGTTCACTGAAATCCTCGCCAGCAAGAATTTTACTGTTAACCTTTTCTATAAGAACTTCCTTTTCCTTTAATGTTTTCTCACCTGGTATTATCGGTAAAAACACACTGGAATATCTTGCAACTGTCGGGATATCTGGGATTGATTCAGGATAGGTCTCATAATAGTGCAGTGCTGTTATGTCTGAAGTAGATAATATGCCAAATTTCTTCTGAATAAGTGCCCTTACTATTAGATTGCTCTCTACATCGTCCCTGTAATATTCCCTAAGAACATCTTCTGTTATGCCTAGCCTCTGTAACTCTGAATAAAAAGCATCAGGAGATGGAAAATTCTCCTTAAGGGAATTAATAGTATTTGATAATGCATCCTCAACTGCCTGGTCGCTAACTGATAGTGTCTCCTCCTCAGCAGCGATAAGAAGAAGCTTTGTCTGAATGATACTCTCGAGCATCTGCTCTTTTGATTCCTGTGTAACAGGTAACCCTGTCAAATTCAGTTTTTGCTCTATCTCGCTCAATGTTATCGCCTCTTTATCTACCACTCCAATTATTCTATCTGTTTTGGAAAACAGAATGGCCGGAATGATTAGTATGATTAAATATCTCCACATAATCGGACACGGTAATCTCATCCTACGCATCTGTCATTGCGAGCGAATGCAATGAGCGTGGCAATCTCATCCTTTAAATTCTTGACTTCCTTAACAGTCTAAAGACTGTCACCCCTGTTTAGTTTCTTTAGACTCCAACAGATGGGATTGCTTCGCCTGCCTGCCGGCAGGCAGGTCGTCCGTCAATCGACGGACTCCTCGCAATGACAGAAATCAATTCCTGTCGTTTGCAATATTAGCACGGCAATCTAATTAATCTTTGTAATACTATTTCAATTGAATTTATTATCTCACCTAATATTCTCTGTTTCACAATTCTCATGTCTAAAAACAAGCAGACATCTGGTAAGTAATGCACAACCTGAGATTATTTTATAAGCTCGTAATATACTTCTACGGGAATCTCTTCTCTAAGTTGTTTAACAAGCGAGTCAACAACAGCTATCTGTTTCGCCATTAGTAACTGGTTTTTTATACCCTCTTTTATGTTCTCAAATTTAGGTGGATTACTCAACCTTTTCCTTCCAAGGAGCTTTATAATATGAAAACCCCGTTCAGTCTGTATTATATCCGATATATCACCTATTTCTCTAAGCGAGAATGCAGCATCATCAAAACCAGTGAGTGCAATATCACCGAGTTTTACATATCCAATAACTCCTCCATCGGCTCCGGAGTTATCTATTGAATATTCCCTTGCTATCTTACTAAAATCAGCACCTTCATCTATTCTTTTCTTCAACTCTATTGCATCAAGTTTTGTGCTTGAAACTATGTGTGCCACCTTTATCTCATTATCGAATGCCTGTCTATTAAACTCGTAGAAATCCTTTACATCAATGTCACTCACAGATATTTTGTCATATGTATTTTGGTTCAACCAGTAGTTTATAACAATCTGTTTCTTCAATTGTTCAATCTGGTCGGCTATTTCACTATTCTCCAGTGTGCCTTCACTTATAGCCTTCTCATAAACAAGCTCTGTACCTATCCAATTCTCAATAAGGCTTATTTTATCTTCATGCGAGATAGTTGCTAGATATTCAACTGGTAAAGCAGACTCAAATTTTTCAAGAGTAAGCGTAGTCTTACCCACTCTGGCTATTACCGTTCCCTCTTCCTTTTTGCATCCCAGAAATAATATGATAAATATGGTAACAATCAGTGATAATTTTTTCACGATACCTCCGTTGTGTACTTGATTAAACTACAAATTTTAAGTTACCGGGATTTCAGCCTTATGCTCTTTTATATCTACAGTAAATTTTTTCCTTAGCTGCTCAATAAGTTGATCTTTAATATTCTGTCTTGCCTGAGTTTTAAGTTCGCTTATTACCTGTCTTCTCACCTCATCCAGAGGTTTGGTCCTCTCCTTTTTCCTGTCTTCGACGATTAATATACACCATCCTGAAGAGATGTGAAACGGTGTTGTAATCTTATTAAGTGTAGTTGTAAATACCTTCTGGTCAAGTTCTTTATGTTGTTCCTTTCTTATCCATCCAAGACTACCACCCCTTGCACTTGATTGGTGGATGGAAACCTCCTTAGCTACCTGGGCAAACTCTTCTCCCCTCATTAATCTTTCTCGTGTCTCTTTTGCCTCCTCTTCTGTTTTACATTCTATTATTTTCACCTTTGCCCTTGCAATATCCCTATATTTCACTATGTTATCCTTGTAGTAGGATTCAATTTCAGAGTCTGTAGGCTCTGGAACTATTTTCTCTATTTCATTTTGATTGTATTTCCTTAGCACAACACTCATTCTTCTCTTTTCAATATCTTTCTTTATCTCTGGAGCTGTATGTATTCTATGTCTTTTTGCTTCAATAGGTAGTAATATTTCATACACAAGGTAGTTGGCTAAGAATGTTTTTATGTTTTCAGGATTATCAAATGGTGGTCTTCGCCTTGTTTCAACTATCTTTATGAATTCTTCAATGCTTATGTTTTTTGCACCTGATTTAAGAACTATACTTTTCGGGTCAAGAGCTGAAATATCTGGTAATCCAGATCTGTCTATCGATTGTGAAATATCCTTTACAACCATATCATCAAATTTAATGTCTGCAAGTCCCTTCATGTGTTCCAGGAACTCCATAGCAATCCTTCTCTCCTCCTCTCTCTTAAGTTCTTGCTCTATTCTGTCCATTTCTTCCCTTGTGAGTGTACCCTCCTTAAATCTTATATCTTCTGCCATGACGATAAACCAATTTCCTCTGGATTCGAAGGGAGAAGAAAACTTACTCTTTCCAAGAGAAAGAATAGACTCGAGTAAATCTGGTTCTATCTCTGCTCTATAATCTACCCATCCAAGATCCCCACCTTTTGATGCAGTCGACCTGTCTTCAGACTTTTCCCTTGCAAGTTCAACAAAATTATCACCTATGACTAATCTTCTGTATATTTGCTTTGCATTGTCCATGTCACTTACGGATATCTTTCTTGCCCTCACTTCTTTTTGCATCTTATTCCACCGATTCTTGATTGTGTATGGATGTATCTTTATTCTATCCAATACAGCTATCTTATATAGGTTGCGTACAAGTAATTGATTTGAAGCATTATTCAATTCATCCTGTACTAATTCCACATATCCCTTGTCCAGTGCATCGTTGTACACTAGCGCTTCTTCTATTAAATCCTTCACAGCATCCTCTCTCGACATACCCCTTATCATCCTTTCTGTAACAGCATCCTCATCTATAATGATATTACCAACCTTTGCAACCCAATCTTGTCTGGCACAACCAGCAAGAATAAATACTATAGTAAATGCTATAGTAAGCGCTGTCCATCTTTTCATACCTCCCCCTTTCCAAGATAATAGTATTGTCAAAAATCTAACCACAGAGAGCACAGAGGAATATAGAATAATAAAGAATCGCAGGAAATTTTCATCCCTCCCCTCTGTGACCTCTTTATCCGTCTATCGTCGGACAGGTAAAACTAATCTCTTTACTTAATATTTTATCGCCATTCTGTTATTTTTAGACGCTGATTTACACTGATTGTTTTTTACTTCAAAGTTTTTTATTTATCTGTGAACCAAAGGTCGCCGTTAGGCAACATCTGTGATTATCTGTGGTTAATTTTAGTCTTTTGGGGAGAGCACAGAGAACTAAATTTACTCTGTGACCTCTGTGGTTTGTCATATTCAATTTGATACTACTAAGATAATATCTAGATTTCTTAAAATACACTCTTTTGAATTTGGTGATAATTATAACACAAAAGGGTAAAAATGTCAAGAAAAATTGTTACCTTTAAATTCTAACCATACTCCTTACTCTAATACGATTCTTACGATAGACTCGGATACCTTTTCTGCCAGGGATTGGATTCCATCATCCTCTGTAAGAGAACTTTCATATGTTATCCATTCCCGTAATGTTTTCTCCCATATACCTTCACCATTACCCTTTTGAAAAGAAAGGCTCAACTCAACATCTATTCTATAATCTTTGATGTTTTCGTTCTCATCATATGTAAAGGGTTGGTTTACGTAATTTGTAATATCTACACTTAGGACAGTCTCTCCACCACTCTCCACAAGTTTTATTCTCCCATCTCTAATAAATTCGTCTATAGTATTCTGATAAAAGATATCCTCCAGTCCATACCGTATTGTCTGATTATTGAATTGCACAATTGTTATACTATCATACTCAACAACGGTAAAACCCCTGAAGCTATATATACAACCACTCAACAAAATAGGAAGTATGAACAAAAGTCTTTTCATTTGATTTATTTCCAAGTTCTTAAATATCGTTGTCTTGATTTTTTTTTAATATTTCCTTTACATAATTCATCTCATCTTCCTTACTAGAAAGGGAGCTACTAAGTCTTTTTCGTTTAACAGAACGTAGTATTTCACCTATTTCCTTTCCATTACTGATACCCATTCCCCTGATATCATTTCCTGTTATCTCTAATCTTACAGGCTCTATCTCTTCCAAATATAAAGATATCTTCTCTCTTATGGACATCTTTACTCCGATATAGATGAGTGAAGGATGCGGAAATCCCTCAAGTATCGTAAATATATCTTCCCTTTTTTCCTTCTTTTTAAGGCAGGGAATTTTCTTATAAAGGATTTCAATTGAATTAAGGAATTTTGTCTCTTTCTTTGTTAGAAAATTCCTATTCTTGCCACCATCAGCAAAAGCAATAAAATAAAGTGACTCTGGCTCAATCATAAATTTTATTGCAAACTCCTCAAGTTCCTGCAGAAAATTCCTTCCGGGATATACCATTCCCAGTTGTTTAAAAATACCAAGCTTTGCTATTCTATTAAGAAGATCCCATCTCTTCTTCTCCATGAGACAGAGTGTAAGCTCGTTTCTTATTCTCGCTGTGGAGACCTTTGAAAGAAATCCCTTCTCTATTGCCTCCTCTATAAGAGACATTGTTATCTTTTCTATCTGAAAATCCATTCTCTCGGCAAATCTCAATGCGCGGAATATCCTTGTGGGGTCTTCTGAAAAACTCTTACCATGCAATACCCTGATCAATCTTTTTTTAAGGTCATTCAATCCATTAAATAGGTCAATTACTGTATCCGTTCCTATAGGTACAGCCATGCTGTTTACTGTAAAATCTCTCCTTGAAAGATCTTCAAGTATACCTCCTGGCTCAACCAAAGGAAGTGTGCCTGGTGATGGATATTGTTCACTCCTTGCAGTAGCAATGTCTATTCTGTAAGCGGATGCGAAGAGAATATAAGTTCCAAATTGAGAGGTCCTTTTTATGCCTACTCCCAACCTATTGCTCAATAGCTCTGCAACCCTCTTTGCATTTCCTTCAACTGTTACATCTATATCCTTGTTATCTATACCAAGGATCTTATCCCTTACATATCCACCTACCAGATATGTTCCTATACCTTCTTCTCTAACTATATCTCTCAGTAGATTTATTATGTCCATCTTTCCCATTATATTATTTTAACACATTTTTTACAAAAATGCAAACTTTTTTATTGACAAAATACTATTTTTCTGTTATTATTATAGCACATGATTAAATATATACTGATATCAATGCGACCAAAGCAATGGACAAAGAACATCTTGATCTTTGCCGGCATCATATTTGCAGAAAAACTCTTCTGTTCAGAGGATCTTATAAGGGTGGTCTTTGCCTTCGTACTTTTTTCCCTCTCATCTGGAGGAATGTATATTATAAATGACATCATAGACAGAAAGAGGGATATGGTCCATCCTAATAAGAAAAACCGACCAGTAGCCAGTGGCGCCCTTTCTATTCCAATTGCATGGGTAAGTTCTCTATTGTTAATACTTCTGAGCTTGTTTCTATCCTATTTTCTTTCTAAAGAATTCCTTTTGGTGCTTACTATATATCTTATCTTGATGTTCCTCTACTCAATATATCTGAAAAGAATTGTTCTAATAGATATTATGAGCATAGCATTTGGATTTATACTTAGAACCTTTGCAGGATGTGTTGTTATAGTTGTTTCCCTCTCACCATGGCTCTTTATGTGTACCCTTTTGCTTGCTCTTTTTATTGCAGCCTCAAAACGCAGGCAGGAGATAATCTCCCTTGGATCTAATGCAAAAGAGCATCGTATATCTCTTTCAGGGTATTCAAGTCAATTAATAGACCAGATTGTGGTGATTGTTACAGCATGTACACTTATTGCCTATACACTATATACTCTTTCACCTCAAACTATTGAGAAGTTTGGTGGACATGGTTTGGTATTTACTGTCCCGTTCGTGCTTTATGGAATAATGCGATATTTCTATCTAATACACCAGGAGGGTAAGGGGGATAGTCCCGATAGGGTATTCATAGAGGATAAACCACTTTTTATTGATATTTTACTCTGGATTTTGAGTGTGATTTTTATAATCTACAAGTTTTGAGGTAAAATGCGTATTCTTATTATCATACCGACATATAACGAAATAGAAAACATATCAACTGTGATTTCAAGAATCCTTTCAATAAGAAAAGACATAGAAGTCCTTGTTATTGATGATAATTCAATAGATGGTACTAGTGAATATGTGAGCAATTTATCAAAAGAAGAGGAACGGGTTAAACTTCATAGACGTCCACGCAAACTTGGACTCGGAACAGCATATAGAGAGGGTTTTAGATATGCTATAAATGAGAGATATGACTACATATTCGAGATGGATGCTGATATGTCTCATAATCCAGATGACATTCCGAGATTCCTTGAAGAGATAGAGACTGCAGACCTTATCATAGGTTCAAGATATGCTATGGGTGTATCCGTAATAAACTGGCCTATGTCCAGGCTTCTCCTATCATTCTTTGCGAATATGTACTCAAGGATTACAACAGGTGTTCCAGTGAGAGATATGACAAGTGGCTATAAATGCTATAAAAGGAAGGTAATCGAGGAACTCCTAAAGGAGAAAATAGTATCTGATGGCTATGGTTTTCAGATTGAAACGGTTTTCTGGGCTTATAAAAAGGGGTTTAGATTGAGAGAGATGCCTATAATATTCACTGACAGGTTGGAGGGTAGCTCCAAGATGTCAAGAAGGATTGTTTGGGAGGCTCTATGGATAACCTGGCGGCTCAGATTTGTAGGAATGTTTCGAAATTGAAAGTAAAAAAACCTTTAGATATTTTAATTTTCTATGTTTATTTCTGCTATAATCGTGGCAGGTGGTCGTGGGGAGAGGATGAAAAGTCCCGTTCCCAAGCAGTTTTTAGACATAAACGGGGTTTCACTTATTTCGCTCTCAATCATTTTTTTTGAAAAATTAGAGATTGTTAATGAGGTAATCATAGTAATGCTTCCAGAGTGGATAGAACATTTGGAGAATAATATCCTCTCAAAGGGCAGTTTTAAAAAGGTAAGTAAGATTGTAGAGGGTGGTAAATTTCGTCAGGACTCCTTTAAGAACGGTCTTATGCATTCGAAGGGAGAGATAGTAATTGACCATGATGCAGCAAGACCATTCCCGGGATTTCTTGATATTAACAATATGGTTAAAAAGTGTGAAAAATTGGGAGCAGTCATTCCTATTATCCCGGTGAAAGATACAGTGAAGTATTTAGAAGATGATAGAGTTCAGAAAACAATTAACAGAAATAATCTCTTTTGTGTTCAAACACCTCAGATATTCAGGAAGAAACTCTGCCTGAGGGCATATAAAAGGGCAGAAGAGGATGAATTCTATGGCAGTGATACTGCCTCACTATTTGAAAACGTTAAAATACCAGTCTATACATATTTGGGTTCTGTATTTAACATAAAGATAACTACTGATGATGACCTCGAACTTGCAAGGGCAATTAATCAATATGTTCTATAGAATTGTAGGCACAAATTCAATTTGTGCCAGCACGATTTGAAATCCCCGCAATAAACGGGGCAGGCGTGCCTACATGACCAGTAGAAATTATGCGTGTTGGAATTGGATATGATGTCCATAGATTCGTTTCAGGGAAACCACTAATAATAGGTGGAGTTAAAATACCCTATGATATGGGTCTTCTTGCACACTCTGATGGTGATGTTCTCATCCATTCAATCGGTGATGCAATACTGGGTGCATATAGTATGGGTGACCTCGGTACTCATTTCCCTGATACAGATGAGAAATGGAAGGATGTGAGTAGTGTTCTTATTCTTAAAGAAATTATGAGAATAACAGGTGCGAATGTGATAAATGTGGATTCAGTAGTAGTATGCGAGAAACCAAGATTATCGCCTTATATCCCCAAAATGAGAGAAAACATAGCAGGTATACTCAATATCTCCGTAAGTTCAGCATCAGTAAAGGCTACTACTGAGGAGGGTTTACTCCTAAGAGGAGAAGGGATGGCTACATATTCGATTGTCCTCTGTTTATAATCTAACATCTCCCTCATTTAAAGAAAGAAATTCTTCCGCAAGTTCAAAATATGCCTGTGCTCCTTTCGACTTTACATCATGCAGAAGTATTGGTTTACCAAATGAGGGCGCCTCAGCAAGCCTGATATTTCGCGGTATGGTAGTCTTAAATATTCTGTTACTAAAATGTCTTTCTATCTCCTGCCTAACCTCTCTTGCAAGCAATGGTCTCATATCCAGCATCGTAAAAAGAATTCCCTCTACGTAGATACACGGGTTAAGTGTGTTCCTTATCCTGCTTATTGTTGAAAAAAGCCTTGACAGACCCTCCATTGCATAAAACTCACATTGAACAGGAACAAGGACTGAATTTGCTGCCACAAGACCATTAATGGTTAGCAACCCAAGCGAGGGTGGAGAATCGATAATTATATAATCATATTCACCTATCAGTACATCTAATTTTGATTTGAGAACACTCTCTCTGTTTTCCATATCAACAAGCTCAACCTCTGCTCCTGCAAGAGATAAAGAAGAGGGCACGAGAAATAGGTGAGACAAATCGGTTTTTATGATTATATCACGGATATCTGTATCACCAATTAATACATCATAGATGCTATCTTTGGGTTTCCCTCCCAGACCTGTGGTTGAATTTGCCTGGGGGTCTACATCAACTAATAACACTCTCCGTTCTGCTACAGCAATAGATGCAGAAAGATTTACAGCTGTGGTTGTTTTACCTACTCCGCCTTTCTGGTTTGCTACTGAGATAACTTTACCCATTAGCCCTCCCAATTACAACAATCTCACCCTTCGTGAAAATCCTCTTGTGTCTTTCAGTAATCGAGAGACGGTTTCTCTTCAGGACATTTCTGGCATCCTCAATCTCCTTTGGCAATTTTTCCCCCTTGAACATTATAATTCTACCATCTTCCTCTAATAGTCTTGCTGTAAGTTTAACAATCTTTTTAATGCTGCCGACCTTCCTTGCTGTTATAATATCGTAGCACATCTCTGGTTTATACTGGATAATGTCAACATTGTATATACGCACATTACATAACCCTAGTTCACGCCTCAACTCCCTCAAGAATACAGCCTTCTTCTTTCTTGATTCAACTAAATCAAGGAATATATCATCTTTTAATATCTTTAAAGGGATTCCGGGAAACCCAGCACCAGTCCCGAAATCAAGGAGATGGTCACCCTTTAATAAATCATGTATTGAAAGTGAGTCGAGGATATGCCTTTCTATGATGTTTTCTTCCTGTCTTGATACTATATTGATCTTTTTGTTCCATTTTAAAATAAGTTCATAGTATCTTAATAAGAGTCCAAGAGTCTCATTATTTTCAGACAGTTTTAACTGTCTAAAACCTTTCTTTAACCTCTCTATCCCAGAAACCATAATCTAAAAAAACCTTCAGAGAATGTCCTAAACTCTCATAATGAAAGACAGAATGATACTTGTCATTGCGAGTCCGTCGTCCGTCAAGAAGTGCGACGGATTGACGGACGTGGCAATCTCATTCCTTTATAACCAATCCTTACTAATATGAGATTGCTTCACCCTCGGTTCGCAATGACAGACTAAACCCGCACAACAAGGAGAGGATGAATATCAGTCCATATGGTTCCCGTGTTTATACCATGCAGGTATTTCTTAATCCTGATTCACTGATAACCTGATACGCCTATGCTATCTCAGTTGACTCATCATTCTACGCACTAAAACCTGTACCCAACCTCCAGTTCAATGCCAACATCCTCTTGAAAGTTGTATAAATGAGCACCGATATAGGCATCACTTATAGAGAATACCCACATACCTAATGACCACCAGAGCCAGTCAGTTCTTTTAGCAATATGGTAATCATAGTCCTCGTCTTTCCCTTCTGCCTTTGCATCCATGGCGTAAATATGCTCTCTAACAACAAATCCAAGGCAAATTGTCTGGGCAGCTGCAAACAGGAAACCTTTTGTATACTCCTCGTTGTAGAATTGTCCTCCTCCAGGAAGGATTGATAGAAGCATTGCCTTTTGTGCAGACTTACCTTCTCCCTGTAGTATTACAGGAATTAGAATTAATAAAGTTAGTAGTAGTTTTCTCATAATCTAATCGTTTTTTAATATATTATACTCTACTTCCATAAAAATGCGATTGCTTCACCTTCGGTTCGCAATGACAGTGTGTTGTATGCGATTGCTTCATCCGTCAAGAAGTGCGACGGACTCCTCGCAATGACGACGCTATATTTCTGTCATTGTGAGTCCTGATGACAATCAGGACGTGGCAATCTCATCACTTAAACCATAATCGCTATTTATTATACGAAACTTCTCTGTTAGAGATTGTATTAACCATTTAAAGTTTATGAAAAATACCGTTCATTGAGATATCCAAATATCCTTTCAATCTCAATTCTTATTCTATCACGGGATATTCTATACTCCTCTATTCCACCTCCGATAGGATCTTCTATTTCCTCTTTTTTATCGTCTCTGCCAAATTCACCCAGGATAAAAATTCTGCTGGATATCTCTGGATAATGCGAAACTATCCATTGTCTGTTTTTTTCTTCCATACACAGAATAAGGTCGTAATTATATGCAACTTCTCTTGTTATTTGTCGAGATAGCTGTCCACTAATATCTATATTCTCTTCTAACATAACATCCATTGCAAGCAACGAAGGAGTAG
Organism: Caldifarciminota bacterium; assembly: GCA_023129165.1. Taxonomy (GTDB): domain Bacteria; phylum Hydrothermota; class UBA3073; order UBA3073; family UBA3073; genus JAGMCL01. The sequence continues at coordinate 63,123 of JAGMCL010000060.1, forward strand.
AACCATCTGTGGTATGTACACCTGCGGAACCAACAAATACATTCATAGGTCTTACCTGTCTTGCTAAACCCTCAGCTATCTGACTCCTGCATAAATTTGCAGTACATACAAAAAGTACTCTAATCCTCATCCCCCTGGATAACATAACTCTGACTCCTGTCTTTTGTTCTATCTCAAAAAGGGATACTTTACCTCTCCTGAGAAGGATAGGTGGTGATAGCGAAAGCACCGTTGAAGGAATTGCAGGTTCTGGTGTTTCTCCTTCTATCACATAGTCTATGTCTTTTCTAAAAATTCTTTTTATCTCCCTGACATTCGAAAGGACAGGAAGATTTTCTACATTGCAACTCGTTGTTGCAAGAGGATTTGGATAATTATTAAGAAGAGCTAATATATGCTTTTCGTCAGGAATTCTTATACCTATAGTCCCGTCTTTTGCCTTAATTGGAACATCTTTATTCGTCTTAATTACTAATGTAAGTGGACCTGGCCAGAAATACTTAGATAATTTATCGATGAGTCTTGTAGAATGGGTTATAATCTTCTCAAGTTTATCAGATGATGGAATAAACATAATCAGTGGCTTATCCTTGACTCTATGCTTTATTTGATAGATTTTTTCAATTGCCTCTTTGAGTGTTGCATCACATCCTATTCCATATACAGTATCGGTTGGAAATGCAATGATTCCTCCACCTTTAAGGATACTAATCGACCTTTTTAACCAATTCATATATCTAAAGTTATGCGTAAATAAGCATTTAAGAGTATATTTATTAATTATTATACCATAAATATTTTAATTTTGCAAGTTTATTAAAGAAATTGCTTCGTCTACAGCTCACAGGTATATGTAAGAAGATGTCATTACGAGTCCATCGCTATCTCATTCTTTTTTTCAACAGGGACTTGCCTGCCTGCCGGTAGGCAGGTAAGAGACTTGTAAGAGAATAAAAATTCTTTTATATTCTATTATTTACTTATGTAAGTCAGTTAAATCCCTGTATAACAAAAGTTTCCTGTCGTTGTACGGCAATCTTATTCTTTATTACAAAACCCTCCTTAAATGCGATTGCTTCACCTTCGGTTCGCAATGACAAGAATCAGTGTCTGTCATTGCGAGTTCCGATGACAATCGGGACGTGGCAATCTCATTCTTTTTATCATCATTGTCCTTTGATATCAAGCATTCCATACACACTCAAATAATCAACATTGCATCACCATAGGAATAGAATCTATATCTCTTTTTTATTGCCTCGTTATAAGACTTTAAAACAAATTCTCTCCCTGCAAACGCAGATACCATAATAATCAAACTTGTTTTTGGCAAGTGGAAATTTGTTATTATACAGTCAACTACCTTAAACTTATATGGAGGGTATATATAATGATTTGTCCAACCACTTCCTGGAGAAACCTTACCATCTTTTACTGCTGTCTCAATTGCCCTCACAGTCGTTGTACCAACAGCAAAAAGCCTGCCTTTTCTGTCATTTATACTTTTTGCAACGTCCACTCCGATCTCATAATATTCTTCCTCCATTTTGTGCTCTTCTATATTCTCCGTGGTTACAGGTCTAAATGTACCAGGACCTGTGTGGAGTAATATCTTTAATATCTCAATTTCTTTCTTTCTTAGCTCTTTAAGTAGTTCTGAAGAAAAGTGTAGACCAGCAGTTGGGGCAGCTACTGCACCAGGAATCTTTGCATAAACAGTCTGATATAGTTGTTTATCCAGATTTGTTGGTTTTCTCTTTATATATGGAGGAAGTGGAACCTCTCCGTACGACTGCACCAGTTCATAAGGTGTAATATCTTCCTCAACTCTGAGGAGTGTGTGCCCATTATCAAGGTGCTTTATAATTATTACCTTCTTCTCTCCAAACTGTACACAAGTTCCAGGTTTTGCCCTCTTCTTGGGTCGAATAAACGCCTCAAAGGTTTTATCATCTATCCCCCGAATAAAAAAAACCTCGACCTTTCCTCCTGTATACTCCTTCTTGCCGAACATTCTTGCCTTTATAACCTTTGTCTCATTCAAAAGCAATAAATCCCCATCCTCTATGTATTCTAATATATCAGTAAACATCCTTTCCTCTATACTTCCCTTTGCTCTACTCAGCACCATGAGTCTTGCTCCTTCTCTCTTTTTTAAGGGATACTGTGCTATCAAGTCCTTTGGAAGTTTATAGTCAAATTTTGATAAAAGCATATTAGTGAAAAGTAAGTAGTAAATAGACCATTTAATTTGCGATTTTAGACTTTAGATTGAAGATTGCATTTTAATTTTTAGATTTCTTAATTTATTCTAATCATCAATAGTAAATCGTCAATCGAAAATCGTCAATTAGAACGTTCCTCAAGATATCTTTCAAGGATAAAAAGGGCAGAAATACTATCATCATTCCCCTTTATTCCCTTTTCATTCAGCACTCTCTTGGCTTCTTTAGTTGTAAACCTTTCATCAACAAGTCTTGTTTTTATTCCGAGTCGTTCCTCAACTAGATTTGCGAAATTTCTCGTATTTCTTGCAATTTTTCCCTCCTTACCAGCAGTTGTAAGAGGGAGACCGATCACAATAAGTTCAATACTATACTCGCTTATTACCTCTTTTAATCCTTCAAATATATTCTTCCTTCTAATACATTTCAATGGTTGAGGAATTTTAAGAGGTCCAGAGATAGCCAACCCAACATACTTTATCCCAAGGTCAATTGCAAGAATTCGCATAAGTAAAATTAATTTAAAATACCCACTCTCCTTTTTGCATTTATATGTTCCTCATGGGTCTTTGAAAATATATGTGTACCGTCTCCCTTTGCAACGAAGTAAAGGTAATCTGATTCTGCTGGATATAGGGCTGCTATGATAGCATCTCCCCCCGGGTTACATATGGCTCCTGGGGGTAGTCCTGCATGTTTATAGGTATTGTATGGTGAGTCTATCGAAAGGTCGGTATACAGTAATCTGTTCTTTCTTTCAGGTAATATATACAGAATCGTAGGACAACTCTCAAGTCTTCTACCTATTTTCAGTCGATTATAGTAGATGGATGATATTACTGGCATCTCTTCGGTTACTCTTACCTCACACTGGATTAATGAGGCGAGTGTTATGATTTCATTTATTGTATGTCCAAGACTGTCTACCCTCATCATCATTGTTGAGTCAAAAACATCAAAAAACCTTGATACCATCATATCTATTACCTTTGCTGGAGGAACAGAATCAAATGCAAAATATGTATCAGGAAACAGGAAGCCCTCAAGAGTCGGGGCATCAACATTATACTCTTCTATAAGAGTACTATCCTTTACAAGATTTATAAAACCAGTACTATCCATTCCCGTTTTATACTGGAAGATTTCTGCAACCTCATATATATTCGACCCTTCTGGTATCGTTACCTTTATATCAACAGTCTCTCCGTTCACCAGCTTTCGCATCACCTCTCTTACCCCAGAGGGGGTACTAAATTTATATCTACCTGTTTTTATCCTCCTATCATTTCCCGTAATCCTTGCCCAGGCGGTAAATAGAAATGTATGTTCTATAACACCCTCCTGCTGAAGTTTTGAGGTAACCTCTTGAAAGTTCTCTCCTTCTGAAATATAGACGTATACAGGGTCTGGAAAGGACAGAAGGGATAAAAGCAATAATATTACCATTGTATTAATCTCTAATGAAAAATACGAAGGAAACATACTATATTATTTTCTGATATATTTCTGTTTTTCAAATTAAATAAACCAGGGTATGATTCTATTATTTTATCACCAAATTTATAAAAAGTCAAGAAGTTTTTAGAGATTTCTGGCGAAATCCAGAAATCCCTGATTACAACGATTAAGATAAAAAATTACACAGATTAAAAAACCTTATAAAATCAACTAAATTTCTATAATCGGTTAAAAAATTGTCTAATAAATAGAGTTCGAAGGCAGTTTTTCAGAGCTCTCTGGGTGAGTTGGGGTAGTATTCTTCCATAACCACAACCCAACTCCAATACCATATCACCAGGATGAATCTTCTGAAGTATATAGTTTACCTCTTCTTTGAGATATTGCTGCACACGTGGAGGTGCAATTTCGTAGCACTGTTTTAGCCGCTGTGCAGAAAGTTTGTCTGTATAATAACCTTTCATATTATCATTTGATATTCCCTTTCCCATCATTGTGATAAGTCCTTCATATTTCTTGTCGGGTGACGAAGCAATCCTACAAAACACCTTGTCATTACGAATCCGTCGTCCGTCAAGAAGTGCGACGGACTCGAAATGACCGACTATCAGTATGGGATTGTTTTATTTAATCTTACAATGACAGGTGTTTTCTTGTCTGTCATCAAGAAAGTTTGGTACATTCTACATCTTTAAATATACCTTGTTTAGAATACATCTTTTTACTACTCTCGAAGAGGATAGCCGATAACGCTCATGTAGATAACGCTTTCCTCTATTCCATCTACATTAATTATCTTATTAACCGCATCATCAAAAAGGGCTCCAATTTGACAGGAACCCAGCCCAAGAGCAGTGGCAGTTAGTGCAAGGTTCTGCGCAATATGTCCTGCATCAAGGTAAATATATCTGTATGCACGCTCTCTATATTTCCACATGGAGCGATTGAATATAGCTGTCCAGATAAAAACTAAAGCTGCAATAGAACACATTTCCTGGTCCATTGCTGCTTGGGTTATATCCCCCCTGAAATCCCCATAACTCAACTCCTCCAGAATATGAGCCTTTATATTATAATGATATACCCCTTTTACCACTTCTTCTACATTGTTCACGACAAGGTATGTTTCTATTGGATAAAGTGCACCAGCTGATGGAGCAGTGCGAAATTCATATCCATATTCTTTTCTTTGAATACCACTTGATGCCCAAAGCAGGTATGATAACTGTTTCTGGGTTATGGATTGTTGTGAAAAACTTCGAATGCTCTTTCGTTTCTTTAGAGTTTCACTTAACAACATATCTGCTATTGTCTCGGGTGTTGGTAGCTTAATCTTCTTACTTTCTGGATATTCCTTATAAAGTTCAGGTTTGCTTATCCAAACCAACCCTTTTTCTGAAAGCTTATCAGGAAAATATTTTGTTTCTTGTTGAAACCTGCAACCTATTCCTTCAGTCATTTACACCTCCATGGTATAATATTCATTATACCTGATTACTCAGATACTTAACTATATTAGATGAGATTGCCACATTCACTTCGTTCATTCGCAATGACAGCATACAGAATGAGATTGCCACGTCCCGATTTTCATCGGAACTCGCAATGACAGAAACCTGCGATAAAATTGCCGCATGCAATATCATTAATCTATATTATACAAAGAATTGTCAAAAAAGTCAAGGAAAATATAGGAGATTTCTGAAAAAGTCCAGAAATCTCTGATTTCACCGATTAAGGGAACTCAAAGGTTGTTTTTCAGAGTTCTCTATAGAGTAGGTTTTATTTGTATTATTTCTAACTGAAGATTTTTACTCTTGACAAAATGATAGTTTTGGAGTATAATATTAATATATTCAATAAATTACAATAAACATAATTTCGCAAGGTAGTATCAAATAGAATATGAAGGAATATGAAATCTAAAATGTAGGGGTTCGATTTATCGAACCCGCAAATCAGTAACGATAAAGCCTTAAATAATATTCGTAAGTATAAAGAGGACAATCCGTTAGTAGAGAGAATAAGATTTGAAGAATTCTATAGAATCAGGGGAATAAATATTATACCAGGAGAACAGCATGCCAAGGATATTGATAATATATTATTCAAGAACTGGAAATACGGAGAAGATGGCAAACCTCATATGTAAAGGTGTTGAAAAAGAGAGTGTGGAGGTGGAAATGAGACTGCTATTATGGATATTCTGAAATGTATGCTCATTCATGGAATGGTAATTCAGGGTGTCGCAAAAGGAGACCATTATGGACCTGTTGCCATAGGAGCCCCTGATGAAAGAAGCAGTGAGCAATGCATAAAATATGGTCAGCGAATTGCGAGGCTTGCAAAACTGATTCTTTCGAATAAATAAAATGCACATATCGGAAATCATCGAGTGATTAGTAAATCTGATAATAAAGACATAGTGAAAATCCTACCAACAGCACATCTTGAATTACTGCCCTTTCAGTTATAAAATACCTCATTATACAAATAAAAAATACAAAATTTTAAATGTTAAAGTACAAACCATAATTTTTTTTACTTGACAAATCCTTCAAAATTATGTATAATTATAGTATAGAACCATAAATTATTTACTGATTTTAAAAACCCTATATAAGGTAAATATACTACTTACATTTTTTCAAGGGGAAATTACCTCATATGAGAAAAAACAATAAAGGTAAAAACGTGAAAGTCAAAAGGAATAGTACACATAAAAAGATGTCACATAAGCTTGACAAGGAGTACAAGAATATTCTGGATTATACACCCATAGGTATAATAAAACTTAATAAGGAATTTAAGATTGAATATGAAAACCATGAGATGAAGAAAATATTGGGTGTACCTCCTGGTAAGGAATCAAAAGCAATAGGAATGGATATAAGAGAAGTTCCTTCTGTGAAGAACACAGGATTAGTCCCTCTCCTTAACACACTTATACAAGGAAAAGAAATATCCGGCGAGGTTGCTTTCACATCTATATATGAAAAAGAAACTTATCTATCCTATAGAGGAACTCCTATAATTGAAGATTCAAAATTTACAGGTGCTGTTCTGCTTTTAAATGACATCACTGAACGAAAGCAGACAGAGGAGAGATATACAAATCAGTTGAAAAGTCGCATTGATATAGGGAATAAAATGAGAACAGAATTAGGGCTTGAGACCATCCTTCAGAATATTTGCGATACGGTGGTGAATACGCTTGGATGGCGTCAGGTTATCTTATCCCTTCGTGATTATAATACAGGAACGTCTGGTCCGGTTGCATTGGCAGGATATGACAAAAAAACAACCCATGAAATCCTATCTCGACCCCCTGTTCTCCTTAAAGCAGTAGAAAGATATCTCCATGATGACCTGAAAATAAGCCACTCCTATTACATCGACCACACTCACTGGGAGATAATGAAGGACTACCCCGGGGGTATTGTTATAACGCCCATACAAGACTTACCGTCCGATGGGTGGCATGAGAAAGACATATTACTCATTCCTATCTATGGCAAAGAGAAGATTCTCGGATTTATATCACCAGATAATCCAGTAAATGGCAAACGACCCACCCAGGATGACATCAGGCTATTTGAGGTACTTGCTGACCAGGCAGGCATCGCTATTGAGTCCTCACGTTTATATGCTGAACTGAAGACATCTGAAAAGAGATACAGAACACTTGTAGAGGCTGCCAGAGAAGGTATTATCCTGGTAGATGCTGATGAAAATATCACCTTTGTAAACAACGCTGTAGCTGATATTCTTGGATATAGAAAAGATGAACTTGTTGGAATAAATCTTTCTAATTTGACCACGCAGAAGGAATTCCTCAAGTTTAGGAAGGGGACAGAGGAGAGGAAGAAAGGCAAGTTCGGTAAATATGAAACAATTCTATACAGTAAAAAAGGAACTCCCCATAGATTCATTATTTCAGCAGCACCATTATTTAATCCTGATGGAACTTATGCAGCCTCAATGGGCGTCCTTACAGATATAACAGAGCAGGAGAAGATAAAAAAGGCTCTTCAGGAATCTGAGGAGAAATACAGGTCAGTATGTGAGAACTCCTTAACAGGAATCTATATCTCTCAGAATGGAAAATTAAAATTCGTTAACAAACAGCTTGAGAAACTCAGCGGGTACTCTTGTAAAGAACTTCTAAGTATGGAATTCTTGAAACTGGTTCATCCCGAAGACAGGAAGATGGTGAAAGAGAGAGATTTAGAGAGAAATAGGATGAAAGAAGAGAGGAGAGAAATGGGAGAGGATATGGTTTCCTTTTATGAATTCAGGGGGATAAAAAAGAATGGTGAGACTATCTGGTTCGAATCTATAACCTCTTCAATCGAATATGAAGGGCAACGAGCGTTGCTTGGAAATTTAATTGATATTACCGAACGTAGGAAAGCTTCTCTTGAATTAGAGAAATATATGAACAAGCTTGAACAACTTAATGATGCAAAGTCCCGTTTTGTATCATCGTTCTCCCATGACATCAGATCGCCACTTACTACAATAAACGGGTATACCTCTCTCCTTCTTGGCAAAAATTGGGGAGACCTGACAGAGAAGCAGGAGAATGGTCTGCACAAGATACTCAAGAGCACCAGCTATATAAACGACCTTGTTGACAGGATTCTGGATCTGTCCAGGATTGAATCAGGAAAAACAACGATTGTACTGCAGAAGATTAATCCAGTGGAGGAAATAGAAAAAAGTATAACAGATTTTATCACAATAACAAAGGAAAAGGAGCAATCACTCAGGTTTATTGGTGATAGTTCAGTAAATACTGCTCATGCCGATCCTAAAGCGATGCAGCGAATACTGAATAATCTTATTGCTAATGCCAATAAGTACACAGCAAAGGGCGGTAAGATAGAGATTAACCTACTTGAGAAGGATAAGTTTATACAGATAAACGTAAAAGACAATGGACAGGGTATTCCAGGAGAGGAACTGAATAACGTCTTTCAGGAATTTTATACACTCCCCAATCGGTCAGGAGAGACTGCAAGGAGTACTGGTCTTGGTCTTTCTATAGTCAAGCGACTGGTAGAGGCTATGGGCGGGACTGTATGGGTAGATAGCAAGGGAGTAGATAAAGGAAGTACCTTTAGTTTTACGTTGAAAAGAACAATGTAGCTATGAAGTTCCTCGTTTATTGGACTATGTCTGAACCACCATAATAAAACCTGAAAGAAACCTAAACGCAGATAAAAAACAGTAATTAAGTTATTTGGCAATTAGGTCATTGGCTATCTGCATCGTCAAACAATAAGCTTTATAAATAACTTAAGGCTATTGTATAACATTTGATACTAAGAATATTTCTTAAACCGAGATTAGTGGTTGTTTTACCTTCATTTCTTTTACTTGCCCCGTGGAATAGATAGTATTATGTTTGGGGAACTCCATGCAATAAGTTTTATTCCACAGGGCGGGCCCAAAAGAAACGAAGCAAAGAAAATGCACCCCAGTGTTTTTCTTTACGGCAGATTGACTACAGCTTATGGCTAATTTCCAGAACTCG
>JAGMCL010000061.1 GCA_023129165.1 Caldifarciminota bacterium
CTTGTCTGTTCAGCCCAATCTTTAGTTTCTTCAACAATCTTACCAATAAGATTTTCAGTAGTATCGATAGTGCTGACCAATTTTTCTTCTTCTGCATTCAATCCCTTAATCTTTTCTTTTGTTTTATCTGTTTCGTCCCCTAATTCTTTTATCTTTTTTCCAAAATGTAATGTCATAGGTGATAAACCATTAAGAATTGCCATCTGTGTTTCGTAAGACCTATTCAAATCGTAAACAGATTGTCTTGCTTTGTTCATATTGTCGGTAGATTCTTCTCCCACGAGTTTATTAAATCTACTGAACCCTTCAGAAACAGCATTAAGTGAAGCGGATATATCTGTCTTAAATACCTTATCCCAAACAATGGCAACTTTTTTTAGGGTGAATACTGTCATTTCATATAAAAGTTGCAGTTGCTTATTATGGAATTGCATTAGTCTATTCATTGCAGACCTAACAGACCAATAAACTATTTCCAACCTTTTCCATATATTCATAACTGTGAAAATAGCAGTGATAGTTTTCTTGGCGAAGTTCACCCCTATGTCACCCATTGTTTCCGTATCATCACCTAAGCGTGAAATTGAAGGAATCAGATTATCCATATTTTTTCTGATTTTAATAAAGGCATCCACCATTGTCTCTGTAAAACCCTGAACTGCTGGGGCTATCCGTTCACCTATAAGGTTTCTAAATCCTTTAAGACTTCCCTTTAATGCGGTGATTGAATCATCAACCTTTTTCATACCTGCTGCGGTTTCAGTTGACATGACTAAACCGAGAGCTTCAGCTTCGTCCCCAAGTCGTTCAATTTCTTCTCTTCCAAGTTTCATAAAGGGAATCAATTCCTTAGCAGTTCTTGCACTGAGTAATTGAGCTGCTGCTGCCATATCTTCAGTTGACAAAGCTCCCTTACTTATCACATCAACAAGATCAAGGAAAACGTCATAAGTATCTCTAAGAGTTCCATCAGCTTTTTTATATGCTATATGAAGAGTATCAAAATAACGTATATAAGTAGCCATTTCATCACCGGCATATCCGAGACGTATTGTTAGATTGAATATCCCTTTTTCAAGAGCTTGCAAAGAGCCATGTTCCTGCTCCATTGCATATCGGAGTCTTGTTACCTGTTCACCTGTAAGATTAAGCAGTTTCACAAGCCTATCAGTTTCTACACCATATCGGATTGTATCTTTAGTAATCTTACCCAAAGCAAGACCAACTGTTGTTGCAGCAGCGGTTATCATAGCAAGACCTTTCACGGCAGTCATACCAAATGTCTTCATTCCTTCCGTTGCCTTACCTAAACCTGCCTTAAACTTCTTGGAATCTATTGCTAATTGAACGTATAAATCCCCTACTTTTTTAGCCATTATTTTTTAGTTGTTGTTTTGAATTTAAGAAGACCTCTGAAATAATCTTCCTCATCAACATATCCATCCTTTACATCTTTAATAGTAGGTTTCCCTGCTTGTATTCGTCTCTCTCTTGCAATCCGTTCAAGAATTTGATAGAATATATCGAATGTAAGTTTATTTAATTCTGAGGGACTGATTCCTTCTCTTGCGAAGATAAGATAGATTGTCCCTTTATCAACTTTTGGATTTCTTCTTTTGTCATCTTTTCCAGTTCTGGTGCTACTGATTTCACTATTGATGTTGTTGTCTTTCCTTTTAATCGTGTAAAAAAATCAGCGTTTTTCTCCATAACTTTCTCAAAGTATTCAAGTATCTTAACTGCATCGAAAGTTTTAAGTTCTTCTGGTTTTTTCCTCAATCCATAGCAAACGATTTCCTTCGCAAGTCCTGATATGCTTTTCTTATCCTGGGATTGTCCCATTTTAAGAAAAGCTTCCTCAGCCTTATCCATGTTATCAAAATTAAATTTATATATTTCCAAATCCTCTCCTGAAATCTCTTTCAAATCCTCACTCAAGAAAACCTCCTATCTTAAATATTAAGTTGTAAATGTCCAGTAACCGAGTTCTTCTCCTGCCTGACTATCATCCTGTAAGGCTCTGAATGTTGCAGCGAATTCTGTTGGTGTATCACCATGTACAACCGGGTCTAAACTCTCAATATAAGCTCTATAGATTTTAGCTTCAAATACTTTTCCATTCTGTAAGGCATGAGTGTATCTGATAGAACCTATTGTAGTAATTGCAGCCTTCCCGAATTTGAGCTTCTTGGATGTCTGTGTAGTGTAAGAATAGTCAATTTCAACATCCGTGCTTATCAGAGGAGTAAGTGCTGCAACCTCACCAGTTGCATGTTTAAGTTTATAATCAGTATTTTCCGTATAAGTTGGAGAGCCTCCTACACCTTTAACTACCACAGCTGAGACAGGACTTTCCGCTCCCTGTCCATGTGCAAGCGAAACATAAATATCTAACAGTCCAAGTGATACAGCCTCAGCTACCACAGGAGAAGTTCCACCACTAATATCAGCAGCGGTTTTACCTGTCAACTCTGCAAGTATTTCCCAAGTATGTTTATCAAGACCGAGTTTTATCTGCATATCTTCATATTCCTTGACATCCACAGCCTTATTTGACCGTCCAGACATAATAGGATGTAATTCTTTCCCTGCTAATACTTCAAAGAGTTTCACATTGCCAAGATTAATTTCACCGCTTCCTCTGTTATAAAAAGCCTCACCTGTGCAAAGTTCAACATTATCACCATAATCGTCACCTAAGTTTGCCATTATTTATCACCTCCTTTTTGTTTTTTAATCAATGCTCTTGTTATTTCGACATACTTCTCCTTTAACTTCTCCATCTGTTTAAGGAGTTTTTCTCTCTCCTCCTTTAATTCAGAAAGAGACTGTTTGAATTTCTTTCCTTCAGCCATACATCCTCCTATGTTACAGCTTTGACATGACTCTTTGGTTCTGCTTCATATAAAAGAGAACCTGCACGACAATAAATATTATCTGCAATTGAAAATTCAGCATAAGAATAATCTTCTGGATATATTCTGCATTTATAGAGTTGTGGAATCCCACTGTCAAATAACATATCATTTTCAAGAAGCTCTTCTATATCCTCCATTGTTTTAAGCAATCCATAAGTGGAATCTGTCAGACTTTCTTCCTGTGTAGTAGCATACCGAGTAACAACTATAATACGGATTGTGTGAATATATCTAAATAGTTCCTTGCCTTCTTTTATCTTCTCAGGTTCGATAGGCATGAGAAATACAGTAGCTTCACCCAACTTAACTCTTTTAGGTTGAGGTAAAGGTTCTGTGATGATTTCAATAAGCTTTACCTGACTAACTCCATTGATTATCTTAGTATCAATCAGACTCAACAATTCTCTAACTTTCATCCTCTAATTTCCATTGAAATACGTTTCATAATTCCCTTGCCAAGTGTGTTTTCTATCATTTTTATATCCTTATCTGATGTACCCAAGAATTGTCTGCGTGGTAGTTTTATTTTGCCTGCCTTTGTTCTCTTTCGTGGCTTTGTTGATTGATGATATACACCATACGAACCAGTTGTATCAACTCCCCACTGTAACACTCTTGGCTTTGGGACTTCATAAGTAATCGATCCTACAAGATGTCCTATTTCTGTCAATATCCTTCCTGTCCAGTGTCCTCGTTTTTTTCTTGCCTCTTTTGTCTTTTCTTTTAAGTCCTTCCATTTGTGACCGAGAAGATTGACTCCTTCTGTCTCGAAAGTTTTTATGGTTGATTTCTGCATTAGAATACCAAGTTTCTTTAAGTTAGGTTTATCACCTATTTTTTCAATCTTCCCGAAGTTACCTTTCAATATTGCAATCCCTTTGACACTACCTGAAAATTTCATTTAATCTCTCGAATCCTCAATTTCATCTTCAAGGTCTTTATCCAGTTTAGCATTAAGAAGTCCGTCCTCACCGAATACAGGTGTATGATCTTCTCTTGTACTTGAACATAATTGTCTCTGACTCACTCCCGGAACATTCATCTTCCCTTTGTTGATCGCTTCGAGTTTTCCAAGAGCTATCTTGTAATTCATCTCAAGCTTTCCGTCTTCATCTACCACCATTCTTGGATCTTTCCACAGTTTGCAGTAGAAAAGAGCAATATCAAGAGAGATTCCATTGATTATTTGTGGAACAGGTGAAAATGGAGTTACATATTTACAATCAAGAAAAGCATCAATATCACCGTCCGCTTTTTGTATTGCCTTTGTAATAGTTGCTAATGGCAATTCAGTCTCTGCAATTTCATTCCATGCCATACGGATTTCTTCATCAGTCGAGTAAGCCACGTTTCACCACCTCTCTTTTAACTCCGTGCATATCTGCTACACCATATAATCTTGCCTCTCTCTCTTCTCTTTTTCTTGAATCCTGTTCATCCTGTATTTCCTGAATGAGTTTCCTGTCTGTAATATCAATACAATAGTTCCGTTTAAGATAGTATTGTTTTGCTTCTTCTCTTGACATTTTAATAAAATCCCCAGGGACGTATTCATTACCGTCCCTGAGAATTCTACTTAAAACCCTGAATCGAGGCACTATCTGTGCTCTCCTTTTCTGGTTCTCACAGGTTTGACAATCTTGGTTTTCGGAGTCTCTTTTGTTGCACCCTTGACTTTCTCAAGAGTAAATTTGTAGTGTCGATAAGTATTCTCCGAGACATCAAGAACATCACCAGCCTTGTATGCACAATCATTATGTTTGAAAATGCCTCCTGTTACTTTAACTTTCATTAATTACCTCCAAGCCAGATAGCAATCCTACCATTAGTGTTATCACTCTCAAGACATCTTCCAAGAACATCACCTGCGGTAGCTGAGGTTCTGGGTTCGCAATGTTTAGCAGTGTTACTTGTCGTAACAGGTCGTCCAACAATAGCATCTTCTCCTGAAGCATCACATTCCACAGAGTCCATTCGTCCTTCATACGCAATAAGACCCCATTTGTTATCTGCTACTGAAGTTGAAAAGACAACACCACAATGGTTTATATCATCATCACTTGTCGTGGTCGTGAAACAGGACTGTTGATATGCACAGACATTCACCGAATCATTTGCATCCGAACCTACTAAAACCACATATGCTATTGTATCCCAATCAGTAACAGAAAAAACCGTCCCTGTAGCTGTGTGAATGATAGTTTCAACAACTGCTGTCTGAGCGTAATTAATACCTGTTACTAACAATGAACAAGCATTAGCAAGACTATAACTGGTTGAGAATACATCAAGAGGATTCTTTTCAGTTTCTCCTGATAGAGCTACTGTCAATGTATCAGGGTCTCCGCTTCTTGCAACTGTATCAACTATCACATAGACGGTCTGATCCCAGACAACCACATCACCAATGGCAACACTTCCACCACTTGTGTTTCGTAAGTATCTGCATTTGACAGCATTATCAAGATTATCGTCAATTCCCCATCCGTATGTAGTGTTAGTTGTATCACCAACAATATAATTTCCATATCTTTGGTGAATATATGTTGTCTTTTGTTGAAATTTTAGCCAATTACCAATCCATCTCTGTGATATAGTTAATCCACGTTGTCCTGTTGCGAGAGTAAACACAAAACTAAGCAAAAGGAGAATAAAGATTGTCTTTTTCCATTTCATCTTTAACACCTCCTTATGCTATTGCTGCTTTGATTAGGTAGCCACAATTAGCAACGAGAACCTTTTCATCAAGTCCCCACTCCTCGACCTTCACATTTGTCCCTTCTGGATTGTTGGAAGGCCATTCTGATACGAAACGTCCTGGAGTCCAGTTGAATGTTCCACCAAGAGTCCATGTTCTGAGACCTGGATTCGGATGTCTATAACCAACAAGAACATCTTTTCCCCATACAGGTGAAAGACTTGCAGCTGCACCCAGTTTTGCAGTATTATACTGTCCACCTGCAATTATGGGTTCGAGACCATAGAGGTCTTTGAGTACCTGTAGGACTGAAATGTAGGTAACTTTTTCGTGAGAAGTTACAAGTGAAACCATGTCAGGATGTGTTCCGAGATACATAGCAACTTCATAATCCATTAGAATGAAGTTTGCCTTTTTCCCTCCGTATGTTCTCACGGAAAGTGCAGCAGCTAAAATATCACTCAATGGATCTGAAACTCCAGAAGATATATCAGACCATTGACTTGTACCCGATAAGGTTGCACGTTTTGTGATTATGCCTGTATCAGTTAATTGAGCTGCTACCCTCAATTCCCTATCAAGAGCCATAATCTCGGTTAATGCAAGGTTTGTATCCTTTTTTGCATCAAGAGGCTTGTCATAGTTTGCCATTTCCTTTCTTGTAACGGTATCATAAAGACCATACCCTTCACAGAAAAAGGTTTTATCTGTATCAAGACCCCAAGAATATTTCCTTGCCCCAGCCTTTCCACCATGTCCGATAAGAGTTTGTTCCTGTCTCATGTGAGACATATCATAAACCCTTATTTTGTCCGACTGTTTTTTCGATTTTATCCTTTTGGACACATTGTCAGCGACTAATCCCTCCACCGATAAACGAAGAGAGAGAGTAGTCAAAGCGGCATTTATGTGTCCTGTAACTGTATCATGTGCCATTTTTCTATCCTCCTCCGTTTACGCCATAGGAATACCAATGATGTCAATGAAACACTTGACGATTTCGCCAGTATCTCCACCTTCATGACATACTCCAGCATCATAGCCAGTTGCTGCAAGTGTTTTTGCTTTTCCATCTGTGCCATTAATCTGGATGTGTGCCCACTGTGCGACTGTCGCTCCGAGTGTTATATGAGTGAGACCAAAGAGAACAACGTCTACAGAATCACCTGCTGTTACACAGGCATTCTCTCTCACTCCGATAGGAACATCCGTTGCGGCTGTCGGTGCTTTGACTGTATCAGCAGTAGCGTCTCCCATAACAAATCGGGATTTACCTGTTGCTATTGCAGCCATTTTGAAACCTTGCGTTATATTATCCAACTCTATCACCTTCCTTTTTTTTGTATTAAGAAAGGCTCATTAAGCCTTTACGTAATCTTGTCTAATGCTTCCTCATAAGGCACATCATGCTCTTCTGCATACTTCTTTGCTTTTTTGTCAATATCGTCATCAACGACACCCATACCAGTTGCCTCTTCCATCTTTTTCTTTTCGTCTGAACTTGTCTTGTCTTCCGTCTCCTGAACTGTTTCCTCAGACATTTTAACAAGATTGAATGGAATAGAATTCAAGATTGACTCATAGAGTTCAATCATAGTTCCTTCTTTTTCAACTGGTTTTCCATCTTTCTCAACTGTGAATTTCACAGTCTCACTTCCTTTGGCTGAAATCAGTGCAAAGATATTATCTTTTTGTGCTGGTAGAATCTTGCCATCTTTGATACCTTTCTCGATAAACTCATTGATTTTATTGTCCGCTTCTGTTTGTGCGAATTTATCAAGTCCAGTCTGAATCTCTTTCTTTTCCTTTTCGACAGTCTTGAGTTTAGCATTGCTATCATCAAGGTCTTTCGTAAGTTGTTTATTTTGCTCTTCAAACTTCTCAAGTTGCTCTTTACTCTCTTTAAGTTTTTCCTCTAACTCCATCTTTTTCACCTCCTCTGCTTTTAGTTTTGCTTCTTCTTCATGCGGTTGTCCTGGTCCAGGTCTTTCTTCTCTTCTCATATCACCACCACATTCTGGACATTTCAAAGTATTACAATGCTTCTCACTCTTCATTTTGTAACCACATTTAATACATTCACAATTAAACATTTCTTCCTCCATAATTAAAGGTTCTGCAAAGTTGAGAACTATACCTGAATATTCAGGCTCAAATTTCTTATCTGCAAAATATAGATTGTGAATATCCGTGAGGGAATTCATAGCCTTATGTTGCTCTCCGAGAAGTGCTACATTCCAAAGTATATTTTTGTATGTTTTCTTTGTAGTTGAATCATAATAAGAAGGGTTTATTTCAGGACTTACTTCGTTATAGGCTTTAGCGTTCATTAAATCCATAACTTTCTTTGGTATCTTGATTATATGAGCCTTGATTCTATCCCCCACTTTTTTAAGTGAGTTTATAATACCAATATTCGGATACCCGTCAGCTTGAACTAACTTCTGTTTATCATCATGTCCAAGTTTGAACTTGACATTAACCTTTCCTTTTAACTCATTGAATGCAGATACAATATTGTCAAGCATCTGGTCTGTGAAAGTATTGCCTTTCCATTTTCCTTTGACAACAACATCTATATCTTTAAGCTCATAGAATTCGGGTTCTTGAGAGAACTCCTTAGTCGCAGCATGGAAAGTTCCTTTATGAGATTTACAATGATTCTCTGCACTTTCAGCATCCCATATATCCTTCGGATAGTGATATATAGCTTCATCACTTTTGCCGTCTGCACCTTTCCCTATTAAAATTTGATATTTCTTCCCATCATGGACTCTGCTCATTTGTCCTAATATCTTGAAGTCTGGGTTTATATCGCAACTATGCTCATTTGGTCTTGGCATTACTTACCTCCTTCAATTAAGATTTTATGTCGAGCTAACATCCAGCATTTCAAAACAAATATATATAAAACAAATCTGCATACTATTCTCGGCACTCTCTTCTCTTTTATCTTGATTTTTAATTGTGAATCTTTTGCCATTTCAAACCATAGTTTTATACTTTTGAGATAAGGTCGAGTATCAATATAAATATCTCTTTTCATCTTCCCTTTCTCCATTTCTCGGGTACCAGTCCTTTACTGTCAATATCTTCTAATTCCTTAATGGTTATAAAACTACTATCATCTTTAGGAAACAACCACTTGATTCCATTCCAAGAAACCACAGTATAGTAATTTTCATTCATTAACTTTCGCTCCTGTCTTTAGATTGTAATATTTTGCTATGAACTCAAAGCATTCCTTTCGTTGCTCTTGTGTCATTAGACTGAAAACATTGTCTATCATATTCTTTTTCAGGATGTCCATTGTCTTATTGTCTATCTTTTGTTTATCAGTCATATTTCTCCAGTAATTTCTTATTTGTAATGTGATTAACTAACTTCTTTTTATCTACACATTTACATGGAATCAAATTATCTTGATTTACTTCTCTACCTATATAACCCCTTCCATAACATTTTCGACAGTCTGATTTTGCAAATCCCTTTAATAACTTTGTTGTATTTTCCCATTGTTTCTTAGTCATCAAAACCCCTTCGCAGTTGGAGTATGCCATTTCGTTATTGTATACTCTTCACCTTTGACAATTGGCACAGTTATACTGCGACATTGGTAGTGATATGGAGGTGGTGTGAATTCATCCTTATTATAGACTTCTCCTATCCTGTCCCTGCATTCATCTGAGGTCATATCATCATCTACAATGCTCAAGGTATAGGCAACAATGAAATCCACAACGTCTGGGTCATTATACATTGCCATTCTACCCGCATTCATAGCCTCTGCTATGTTTGTTCTTACAATCGTTTGTATCCTAAAAGGTGTTAATAGTTTACCAGTACTTGCTGAAATCTCTCCAGTCTCAAGATACTTGTCAAATAATTTCCTCAGTAACATCTTGGTCTTTTTAATATCACCCTGTCTGAAATGATTATAGAAAATTATCTTCGCTTCTCCAAGAATACGTTCCCTTTCAATACCTGATATGGTAAATGCCTTACGAGTATAAAAGAGTAATTCCCTTTTTAGTATAGGAATCTTATCTTTGAAAAATGAGAGTGCATCCATAGGAATCATATCTGCATCTTCAAAGGCAAACTTCTTTCTCAATGGTGCTTCTATCTTCTGTAACTCAATTAAAGATTTATACTTAGAATTGAGATAAGCATTAACAAGACCATTCTCTAATGCCTTTTTGAAATCCCCGATATGTTTCAGTTGAATCTTCTCTATGGCTGTTTCAGAAGGTGGATTCTCAACAGATAACAGTTTCTTTCTCTCAACCATTTTAAGGAAATCATCCCTTGTCCTCTCCATTACATTCTTCATGTTCCCTATTGTAGTCTTTTCTATTGAATCCCAATCCTTCTTGTATAAAGCAAAATCTATAACCTTTTGACATTTGCTCTTTGAATTTTTGTTCTGTGTAAAATCAACCTTCTCCTCTTCCTCTGGTTGTTCTTTCTTGGGTTCTTCAACAGGTTCTTTTTCTGGTTCTTCTATTATTTCTTCTTCTTGCTTCTCAGGGAACTCAATTAATTTCCTTATGTGTTTATCATCTTCGGGGATAGGTGTAACCGCTCCCAATTTAACCAGTGATCCATAGAGCTTTATAATCTTTTGTTTCTTATCTTCAGTCAAGGGATGAAACTTAAACTTTGGATAGTGTGTTAAGTTAGTGAAATTCAAGTCTAACCATGGTTTAGCTATTTGTTCATCCACAACCGTTTCCTGTAATTCCTGTCTGATTTCATCTACAATCCAGGTAAATATGTCAAAATGCTTTTCACCTAAAGCAAATGAGCCTTTGATAACTTCCGAGAATCCAAGTAAATCAGGTATAAGTATTCCTCTTGCTATTGCTTTATCATACCTATCAAGCGCAGATTCATAAGCCATTTTACCTTGACCTACTGAGTTCATAATTTCAAGTTCAATTTCCTTTGGTATTATAAACCCTGTTCGAGATTGTATATTGTTAAACATGTTCTCAAGATATGTTATCTGTGATGTATTTCCTCTATCATACTTTGCAACCATGATACCCATACCAAACCGCTCTAATGCAATACTCCAGAACCTCATAGCCCACTTCTTCATTATGTAAGGCTTATAAATGAACTGTACATCAGCCCTTCCATAAGGATTCTCAAACTCTGAATCGTGTGAGTAAATTATTGCATCACTCTCTTTCAGTCTTTTTTTAATAAAATTTATCTCTTGCTTGATTTCCTTAATATTTCCAAATTTATCAAGATTGAAAAATAGATATTCGGGGTCTCTTGTCTTGAGATATTTAATACCTACTTTTCCTTTCCATTCTCCACTATGTATATAACCATAAGTCTTTTCAGTAATAGAATATCCATACTCAAAAGCAGACAACATATTTTTTAATTTCTGTCTGAATGTTCCTTTGATATGATGCAAGCCCCATTCCTCAAATTCTGCTACTTTTACATCCGCATCATCATCACTTGCAGGTTCTATGTACCATGGTGAAGAAAGAACAGAGACTTTCTTGACACTTTCACAAGTATGGACTTGATTGTCTCTTGCAACCTCTTTATAAAAATCCCAACTTTTCGCTGAGAGAATAGGGTCTGGATTATCTATATATTCTCTAAAGTCAGCCTCAAATTCACTTGCCATCTTTGAGAGACTTGATTCTGAGAGCTTTGGAGTTTTCTTAGCTTCTTCTGTTGCGAATCGTTGTAGACTCCTATCTATTAATGGCTGTAATGCCTTATTTATAAATCGTTCTATCATTTGAAATCCCCTAAATCACTTGCAAACTCAGCAAGTGTAAACTGTTCAGGTAGTTTATCTTCTTTGATTTCTGTCTTATTTTCATAGTTCACAGTTCCGTATTTCCTTGCCATATTAGCCATTACAAAAGCATCACCATCATCTGGAGAATGTCCCAATCTTTTTTTGTATATTTTCTTTTCTTCTAATTGTAATTCTCCTTTTGTATTTATTCCTTGCTTAATTCCTGAAAGGTCTGCAAAGAGATAACCTATGTCTTGAATTGCCGATAGTCCTCCATTCTCAAGGTCTCTCTGAACCCAGTTCCATATTTCAGTACGTCTATTATGATAAGCATCTGAATTAGAAGAACCTGAGCCATGATAAGGAATTACTGTGTTTTGGAATGTATCTGCAAGCTCTTGATATACTCCAAGACCCAAACCATCTGCGTCAACTACAACACCTTTCAAATGTCTCTCTCTTATGATTTTTTTTGCTCTACCCTCTGTCTCAGTGGTTGTCTTTTTACTCCATGCAATCCTGTCTATATGCTGTCCTTTACTATCTAATATTTGCATTACTGATATATCAGCTCCTGATGCTGCAACATCCAATCCACCATAGAAAGGTGGTTCGGGTTTTATTTTTTCTTTTAACTTTTCAATTCTTTCGAGCATGTAAAGAGGGATAAGCGTATCAAGACCTTCATGAGGACACTCACCTTTAACATGAGCATTATAAAGCGGTGAATCTTCGATATATCTTTCTTTCCAATTCTGAATATCAACCTCTGTAGCAAGCCCTGGTATATAACATTCACCTGTAAGATTAGGGGATTCTAAAGAAGAAATCACAATAGATTTCCAAGATGGTTGAGTGAAACATCTTTCAAAATCTGTTAAAGCATTTAATCTATTTCCTGCAACTATCCACTTATCTGCAATACCCGCAGCAGCATCCCAGATTGCTTTTGGTACACCACAGGCTTCGTCAAATATTACACAGGTATGTCCAGATTGAGAATGATAACCTTGAAAAGCATTAGGATCATAATCTTCAGACTTAAATCCAACTGCGAATTGGTCTGTATCTATCTCTATTCTTAATGAAATACAACGTCCACCAATCAAATGCTTGACTTTATTATATTTTGTTGTTATCTCGCTCCATAGTAAATCTTTAACCTGTCGTCCTGTGGGTGCTGTTGTTACTACTTTACTTTGTGGAAAACAAGTCAAATACCATATAACTATATCTGCAAGTGTGAAAGTCTTTCCTATTTTATGACCCGATCCTATTGCAACCTTGTTATATTTTCCTATTGCCTGAAGCATCTCTCTTTCCTTACTCCATAACTTATTACCAAGTACCTTTTCGCTGAATAGGTCTGGATTGTTCCGTAACATCAATAACTTTTCAGTTCTACTTTTTGTTAGTTCCATTTCCTATTTGTTTGAATAGTTCAGCAAGCCCCTCTTTAACATCATGCTCAATGTTCAAATTCTTAGGTAGTAAAGGCATTACAAATTTATAGTAGAATCCAAGTGTATTGTTATCTATCGTATGCTGAAATGCCTCTTTGAGTTTCTTAATGTTCTTCTCTCTTGATATAACTTCCTTAAGTGCGTCAAGACAAGCATTGAGACCATTGTGGTTTTTAGCACCCAAAGGTCTACCACTTGGATTTCCAGATATACCTTTCTTGAATTTTCCCTGTTTAGTTCTGTTTTTTATAGGTTTCTTAGCCAATCTCAATTACCTCTCTCAATAGTTATCTTAACTAAAGTTTCAGTTTCAAATAGACTATCAATCTTCTGTATCAA
>JAGMCL010000062.1 GCA_023129165.1 Caldifarciminota bacterium
GTAGATGTATCAGATGAGGAGATGGTAGAAGCAAGAGGAGGTCTTGAAGGTGGCACAGAAGAGGGGGAAGAGGTCGAAGAATAAACACAAGAGGAGAGTGGAGGATATAATGGAAGAAGGAGAGATGGAATATTACGGGAAAAGAGGAAAATCAGGAGGTGAGGAAGATGACTGATGTAGACTGGGAGGCAGTGGATGATGCATTGGAGGGGATAATAGAAAATCTTAATGTGGGTGCATCAGAACTGTGTGAGTTAAGAGCTTTTGATGTGTGTCATGAGATAAACACAGAAGTGTTGCCAAAACTCAAGGATATGGTCATTCGTGTGCGTCGAAAGCATCGTGAAGGAGAGCTGCTTGAATTAGGCTCGGAAGGACTTGGTGAATCATTGCGAGTATTAACAAGAGAAGAAGCCAGAGAGGTTTTGGAAAGTGGTGATTTCGAGAAAACATTTGACACCAATCGTATAGTCAGAGCAGCTGGTGCAGTTGCTGGTGACATGGTAGAGGATGAAGAGACGAGCACATACTATCATGTCGTCAGAGGAAATGACCTTCCACCAAGAGGAACTGGATTAGAAACTGGAGCAGCAGGAGATAGGGGGGCAGGTGTTTCGAGAACTGAAGAGGAGAGAGCATTGAGGCACGAAGAACTGTATGGAGAAGAGGAGGAACTGTTTTAGGTGATAACAAATGAATGGCGATTTACGTGAAGCGGAAGAGAAGCTGAAAGAGATGGCAATGAAGCATGATATGACACAGAGTGATTGCTATGATGGAATACGTCACATAGCTCTCATAATGCTTGCAATAACTCATGACATGAGGTGGATAAAGCTTCTCATGGCTTTAGTCTTGGCAGCTGTCTTGGGAGTGCAAGGATTAGGGATGGTGATATGAAATGGAAAAAGCATGGAAAGCACTGAAGGAGTATATATTATGCAGAGAGTTCTTGAGTGAACCCAGTGAGTTCCATGCTCTATGGTTTGGGTTCTTTTCATCATGGTATAAATTGAAGAGAGACGATATGTCAGATGAGCTGAAGGAGCAGATAATCAACGAGTATCACTACTTTACAGCAGGGTTTTGGATAGGTAGAGTAGTGCAAGGCATAGGGGTTATATTGAGCATACCCCTGATATTATAAAAATGGGAGGACAAAAAGAAAAATGGTGTTAGGAAGAGCATTTTTGGAATTAGGTGGAGAGCTTTGGAAAGGATGGATGCAAGGAGGAGCGTTCATAGGACTATATGAGTGGCAGCTACTGCCACAAGATGTGTGGGTTGCAAAGGATGGACATGATGCCAGAGGAAAAGGGCAGCAACCTAATCCGTTCAAGACGGTGCAACATGCAATTGATGTGATAGTAGACAAAGCGGACAACTCTATGGAGAAGCCATATACAGTGCATGTGGGAACAGGGGTCTACAGTGAGAATGTGGTGTTGGATAGTGCAAAACTGAAGAAGATACGAATAACGGGGGAAACTGGATTTGTTGAGATAGATAAGCTGGACGTTGTTGGATGGGATGTCTTCAAAAGTCTGTTGATTGATGGACTTGAAGTTGAAGAGGTTTCCATTATTGGTAAGAATGATGCGTCAGTGTGCTTCACGAGTGGTCTTGGTATTAGGGATTGCCTTGTAGACAAGCTGACTGTGAAGAACTCACCGATGTTCGCTTTCCTTACAGGAATCAAGGGAAGTGGAAAGTGTGAAATAGAGAATGTGGACTACTTCACGTTGGTGGGAGGAAGCATGTTTGAAGCAGACCCGTTCACTATAAAATACATCTCAGGGAATCCCAAACCTGTAGGAATGGGATATATGAAAAGCTGGTTTGCTGGAGGAATGGTATTGAACACGCCAGTATTGACAGGAGCTGGATTCCTACAGATAAATCAAGGAACTCGGTTTGGAGACTCAGGTGTTCCACTCGTGTTGAGTTTGGGACAAACATTAATCAACTGCTGTTCTTGCTGTATGTGTGATGTAAGCACAGGTGGTAATCCGAGTTGGTATGTGGGATATGGAGGCTATGTGAAAGGAGTAACATGATATTTAAAGTACTCCTTTTTTCTCTTTTTTAGGAAGGGATAGAAGATAAGCCATGAAAATAACTGTAATGCATAGTAAGTGGGGAAGTCATAAATTGTTAGCACACGACTTAGCAGCAGCTCTGATAAAGAGAGGCTATGAAGTTGATGTGTTTTCAAAGGATTGGCACAGGGTAAAGAGCATAGATGGCAGTTTCATATTCATTAGTGGAGAACATGAAACCATAGGTTTTACAAATGTATGCCAGTTATATAAGAAGTCTGCTTTATACTGGATAGACTTCTTTGTCTTTGCTAAATTTATAGGTTACAAGATACAAGAGAGAGATTATAGGAAGCTGGGAGGGAAACTGGTAACTTGCACTAATACTGAAAGAATGCATCTGGAGAAAAAGAAAATTACAGTTGATGGAGTAATACCAAGATGTATTCCTGATGAGATTTTCAACCATAATTGGTCTGGCACGAAGAAGGAAGTGTTGAGCATTGGTTTTTCTGATTACAGGAGAGAGAACAAATGGTGGATGTCTTTTCATCCACCAAAAGAGTTGGATAGCGTAACCAGAAAAGGGCATGAGCTTTTGATTGAGTTTGCTGATAACAATCCAGATTGGAACGTCAAGCTGATAACGGGGACAGCAGAACTAAGCAAAGCAATCACGATTCCCACACTGTCTAATTTAGACATTATAGAAGCAGGGTCTTTATCAGTGGAGGAAAAGAATAAAACTATTGCTAACACAGGAGTTTTTTGTCTGCCTACTCGATTAGATAGTTGTCCAATAGTGCTTATGGAAGCAGAAGCAATGGGTGTTCCTTCCTGTTATACTGCATTGCCACCATTGATTGAAATGGGTGGAGGCATAGAAATACCTGTAAAAGAAACCTTTTGGTATCCTTCCAGAGTCCCATTGGCGATAATAGACTATAAAGAGGTGGAAACTGCAATAGCTAAAACGCATGCACTTGGTGAAGCCATTTCTGTGTCTGGGAAGCAAAATGCTGAAAAGTTTAAAGCATCAGTGGTGGCAGGGCGATTGTTGGAGGTAATTGAGAAATAGGATGATGATACTACATTTTGCTTCAACTGGACAAGAATTTGGCTATTCAGAATATTTAGCAATTCTTACTGCATCTAAAGTTCATTTGGTTGATGAGATATGGTTGTGGACAACTGAAGAACCAATAAGAAATCCTTTTTTTGAGGAAGCAAAGAAGATAACCAAGTGGCATCCAACTGAAGTTCCACCTTTACCAGGACTTGATAAAATATCTCCTGACAGACAAGCTTCATATAAAGCGGATTATATCAGGTGGGCTGCTTTGGAAAACTATGGTGGGTTGTATTTGGATTTAGACACTATTTCTATTAGGGATGTAACATCTTTGATGGACGACAGAGAAGTTTGTGTTGCACCTGAAAGTCTATATGCTCCCAACTGGATGGGTGCACATTGTGTCATAGCAAAACCACATTCTGAAGTCATAAAATACACTTATGATAAAATGATGTATTATTTAAATACTTATCGTGAAAACATAAGATGGGGTTATACTGCTCCAAAAGCGTTAGCAGATGCGTATGAGAAATTTGGCGACACAAAGATAAAATTATTACCTTATATAATCACATCACCCTTTCTTGAGACTCACATGATGGAGATATATAACGAGAACGTTGTTGTTCCAAAAGAGGCAAGAATTATACATTTGTGGCACTCTGTATATGCTGACAGATTAAGGAACATAACACCAGAATGGATTGCTCAATCCAGTTGTCCTCTTGCTGTGGCAGTTAAGAGAGTTTTAGGTGATTCCGTCAGAGAGGTTACATTTGACCACACAAGGAAATTTATACCTGAGCATACAGTATGGAAACACGACTTTCAATTCGGAATTAGACTTGGAACATCAGATGAGTGGACAATAGATGAAGTATTTGATGCATACACAGTTGGTAATTTTGTCATTCCGAATAATGAAATAGTTGTTGATATAGGAGCACACATAGGCACGTTCTCTATTTTTGCTTCTCGATTTGCTTCAGTAGTTTATGCATATGAGCCAGAACCTGACAGTTTTAGATACATGAAGAAAAACATTGAATTGAATGGAATAAAGAACATTATCTGTGAGAATTCTGCAGTGTCCGATAAGGAAGGGTTATGTGACTTCTGGTATTCTACAAAAGAGGAAACTGTTGGACATTCAACTTCTCCAGAGAACAG
>JAGMCL010000063.1 GCA_023129165.1 Caldifarciminota bacterium
CACCCAAACTGACTGCCGAGCAGATAGAAAAAAATAAAGAAAGGGTTACGGAATTAGTAAAGGGATTTAAAAATAAATTTGATATTCCACAAGCCAGTGGGGAAAGTGGGGAGAAAGCTGAATGAATAAAAGTTTAGCAAATAAAATATTAGATATCCTAAATAGACTTTCAATAGACTTTGATCAGACTGATAATTACGATAATCAGTGGAGAGGGCAAAGAGGAGATAAGAAATTTTATTTAGATGTTGTTTATTATGATGGACATGAAATGAGAATAGAAGATGTAAGAGATAAAATTATGGAGGCAATAAAAAATGACCCAATCTAATAAATTTATCATAGCCAAATATATAGACGATAACAAAGCCGACATAATCCAAAAATGTAATGAAGGTATGCCGGTATATGATATTGCTGAATTATATGGCGTGGCTAATTCTACCATATATCTAAGATTGGTTAAGTGGGGAGTGAGAATTAATAAATATAGAGGTGCGAGGGGTAGAAGGCTTGGGAAGCCGGTAAAGTTTAAGCGCAAGTTTAGCCCTGAATTTCTTGCACATCAGGCAGAGATAACAAGGCTGAATGAAGGCAAAATAAAGTATATAGAGTTTGAAAGGACTACGGAAGATCAAAGGCTGATTAGAAATATAATTCAACATCCGATTATAGGGTGAGGAGGTGAAAGTATGACCTACAAAGAATTATTCGCAATAACAGACCTGTTAAACGACATAAGGCAGGGCAGGGAGATTAAGATACACAATGACACCAAAGTAGATTTGGCAGAAGTGGAGAATTATTTCAAGAATTTAATTTCTCATATTAACAAACAGAAAGTAAAGAGCAAAGAGCCAGTTATGTATTATAGATTGGCTATTGAAGTTAACAAATAAGGGGGTGAATTATAGTGGATGAAAAAACAGACAATTTAATCAAAGAGAATAAAGGGGTGTTAAGGCAGTTGACATATTTGAATAATGAAGTAAAAAAAATGAAACGATCTAAATACCAAGCATTGCTTAATAATTGCGTTGATGATGATGAGGCAATATTGCATAAGAGGGAGATTGAGGAGGTGAATTTAGATGGATACTAAAGAGGCGATAGAAAAAGTTAAAAATAAATATGAAGGTTGGATGGGATGGGCTTCTTCACAAGAGGAAGTTGATAAACTTGGAGAGGAAAGAGATAAAATTATTGAACTTTTACAACGTGGCGAAAAATATAAGGCGATAGTAAAAGAATTTAAAGAAGTGTGGGGAAAAAGAATATATATTTTTAAAGATTCTAATTATATATCAATTACAAATATTGTGAATAAATTAGAGCAAAAATACTTCCCGAAGCCATCCGATAACTTTACCGAAAAAGTAATGGAAAAAATTAATAAGAAGGTGAAAGATGAAAAGAAAGCTTAGGCTAAAAATTAAGATAACCGAGAATGATATTAAGTTGCAGGTTAAGCAATATCTATCACTTAGGGGTTGGTTTCACTTTCATTTAATGGCTGGTATGGGAGCATATTCAGGCAGTCCTGACAGGATAGCAGTTAAGGACGGTCGTGTGTTATTTCTGGAAATTAAAAAGCCAGTGGGTTGGAAACATAGCGACCCGCAGAAGCGATTTCAGAAAGATATTAGAGAGCATGATGGGGAATATTATTTAATAAAAAGTTTAGATGATTTAATTAAAATAATAGGTTAAAAAAGGGGGTGACATCTTGAGCCGTTGGAATTTAGAGTTTACGTTAACGTGAAAATATTTAAAAGGGGGAAATAATTATGATAAATCTAAATATACCAGAAAAGACAGCACGTAATCTGCTCGACTACATCAATGAATTTTTAGACAATACCTGCAGTCAGAAATTTATTAGGGAAGCAGAAGAAGATAAAAATAGAATAAAGAAGGCGATCGGCAGGGCGATGGGGAGGCCGAAAAGCATATTAAACGATTTTAGATTAAAAGATATGGTGAAAAGTTAAATTGACAAAATATAGGCGGTGGTGATATTATAGATAAAGATAAAATAGAGGTTCGTTGTAAGGGAACAAGAAAAGATGGTCAACCCTGTAATCGTAAATTCTTTGTAGGGTCACCAGGATTTGATATATTTGGCAAGCCGAAAGAGATAATCGTTAAGTGTCCGAAGTGTGGAAGTTATAATCTCATCACCTCCGAGATTGAAGAACGTGTTGTTGTAAAATTAATAGAGGCAAAGGAGGGATAAGATGTATTTAAAAAGTGATTTTAAAAATGCTGATGAGAATACAATAATTGGTAAAGCTATAAAATGTAGAAAATTGATTGGAATATTAAAAGAATTTGATAAAGATGTTTTATTAAATTGTAATGATATTAGCAATAATATAAATGTTCTTGATGAAGAATTAAATCAATTAGGGTATATTGATATTGGCGAAGATAAGTTTGAAGAATTTTAAAAGGTAAGTTAATTTAAAACCAAATAAACCGTAGAGCCCAAAGAGGCCATTTTGATAGGTGAAAGCCTATTGGAGTGGCTATTTTTTTTGAGGTGATTTAATTGAGTATAAAAAGAACACTTAGAGAACGCAAATTTATAAAAGCATATATCGAGAATAGCGGGAATGCTACTGAAGCATATTTAGCTATAAATCCGAATTGTGATAGAAAAAATGCTCGTGAATATGGTTATAGAATGTTACAAAAGGTTGACATTTCAGTATCTGAACTAATGGAGATGATGGGAACTACCGACGCTTATCTCAATCAAAAGCTAAACGAAGGACTTGAAGCTAAAAAGGTTGTTTCTGTTATCCCAATCAAACCAAAAGAAGCTCAGCCTAATTCACCAGACTTGCCAGAAGCTAATTCAAAGAATATCGAGTTTGTTGATGTAGAAGATTATCCAACACGTCACAAATATCTCGATACTGCACTTAAATTAAAAGGAACATATCCTACCGAAAAGAAGAAGGTAGATCTGAACGTCAGCGGTGAGTTAGAAGTCAACAGCGAGCTTGATAAGAAATTAGCACAATTAGACATTAAAGAACTTAAAAAAATAAGCGAATCAATTTTAAAAGCTAATGCAAAAAAGTTGTGATATTGATGAAAAAGTTGGCGAACGTATTATAGTAAGGACAGCCAGAGAATCCTTCTGGCACTTTTGCCTATATATGGATTATAACTTTTTTACTCGCAGACAGAAGATATTAAAGCCGATAGCCGAAGCATTTCAACAGATATCAGAAGGCAAATTATTGCATTTAGGGGTTTGTTTACCGCCTCGAACCGGTAAAAGTTATCTTTGCTCGCTTTGGTGTTCATGGGAGCTTGGCAATAAACCGACCAGTTGCATAATGCGAAATAGTTGTTCGGCTACATTAGCAGATGATTTTAGTTATGATATTAGAGGCTGGATTGCCGGTAGCGAGAAGTATAAGCAGATATTCCCGGATATGGTGTTAAGCAAGGATAAGCACCGGATAGATAACTGGGCGGTCACGACAGCCGATAAGAACTCTTACTTTTGCGCTGGTGTAGGCGGTACGATACTCGGTAAGGGCTGTAATTTAGCAGCGATTATTGATGACTCTATAAAAAACGTTGATGAGGCTTTAAGTGAGCCGGTCTTAGAAAAGAAATGGAAGTGGTATACATCGACCCACAAGTCAAGGCTGGAAAGCGGTTGCCCTGAAATATTCATTAATACCCGCTGGTCCAGGCGGGATATATTTGGCAGATTAGAGGAACGAGGGTTTTTTGAGAAGAAAAATGGCGGTTTAAAAATTGTTATCCCTGCACTTGACGAAAAAGGCAATAGCTTTTGTCCTGATGTCAAGACCACTAAAGAGCTAATTGATATCAAGAATATGACTGATGAGATGATTTGGCAGGCTGAGTGGCAACAGAATCCCATCGAGGCCGAAGGGATATTACTGCCCATAGAGCAATTGAAGCGGTTTAGTATTGATGAGCTGTTTGCTAATAAAGAGACTAAGGTGGTTAAAGCACCTGACGGCATAAGAGGCAGGGTAGACACAGCAGACGAGGGAACTGACTACTTTTGCTCGGTAGTCAGCTTTATATATGGTGATAAAGTTTATATCGTAAATGTGATATTTACACAGGAAGGAACGGAGATAACAGAGCCTAAGCTGGCCCAACAGTTAATCGACTATCATGTTGAGGTAACGACTGTCGAGTCTAACTTTGGTGGCAAGTCATTTGCAAGGGGTGTAAAGAAGATATTGAAAGATAAGGGAAATACTTGCTTAGTCAAGACGAAGGTCACGACACGCAATAAGGAAACCCGGATACTTATGAAAGCCGCCTATATCAAAGAATACTTTGTTTTCCGTAATGATTATGAGCCGGGCAGTCAATATGACAGGTTTATGCAGTCATTATGCAGTTATATGAAAGCTGGTAAAAACGAGCATGACGATGCCAACGATGCAACGACTGGACTGGCTGAAGATATCGCAAGACCGACTATAAGTTTTTTGAAGTGAGAAGGGGTATTTATGAGAAAAAGACTTACAAATTATGATGAAAAATATGACATTTTATATATTTCTAAAATAAAAAATAAACCTTGTATAAGTTCAGAACCTATTGACGGCGTATTAATAAGACGTGATGAAAGAGGCATGATAATAGGGATTACTATATTTGATGTTAAGAAAGCAATAAACATTTTGAAATAGAATTATTATTTATATAAAGGAAGTGGTTATATTGTTAAACGAAGCCCTACAAAAATTACAATCAGGTGCATTTACTAAGGGGGAAATATTAAAAAATCTAATCGATGATGACCTAAAGAGCGATGTAAAGGCTAAAATGGCTGAAGGGGTGAACTACTACGGCAACAAGCCAGACATATTAGACGAGGACTTCCGGGAATACAAGGTAGAGGGTGTAACCTATACCGACCAGAGCAAAGGCAATAAGCATGTAACCAATAATTTCCAGAAGCTATTAGTAGACCAGAAAGCCGCTTATATCGTGGGGAATCCGGTAGTATTGGAAGTCACAAATAAGAAAATAGTAGAGGAAGCAAAAGAGAAAGCTGTTGATGATGTTAAAAATATACTTGGCGAGGGCTTCGAGGATATTATTAACGATTGGATAACTGGTGCTTCCAATAAAGCATGGGAGACCGTTCATGTGTTTATTAACTTAGAAGGCGATCTAAAATATGAGATAGTGCCGAGTGAGCAGATTATCCCCATCTTTGATACCAACCACGAGAAGCAAATCAATCAGATTATCCGTTATTATGAAGTTACCGTTGTAGACAATGAAGGCAAAGAATCGACCCGCTATGCAGCCGAATGGTGGACTGCTATGGATGTTACCTATTACCTGCAAAACGAGCATGGTGACTATGAGCTGGATGTAAATTATAAGCAAAACCCGGCGCCACATTACTATAAATATAACACGAGCAATAAGAAAAAGAAACAGGGTTGGGGTTGGGGTAAAGTGCCATTTATACTGCTATATAACAATTCAAAGCAGACCACAGATTTAGAGCCGATTAAACGGTATATTGACGCTTACGATGCAGTCACTTCAGGATTCCTTAACGATATCAAAGATATTCAAACTGCTATATGGGTATTAAAAGGCTACGAAGGAACTGACCTATCCGAGTTTATGCAGAATTTGATTAAGTTTAAGGCGATTAAACTTGAAGCTGATGAGCATGCAGGGGCAGAACCGGAACGGTTGGAGATACCAGTTGAGGCTCGCAAGATTATGTTAGAGATACTTGATAACAAAATATACTCTATCGGGCAAGGTGTAGACTTGAATAAACTGGTAGATAATACGAGTGGCGTGGCTTTAAAAATATTGTTTACCGGGCTTGATATGAAGGCTAATACACTAATTAGAAAGCTAAAAAAGGTTTTCGAAGATCTTACTTGGTTTATATGCGAATTTATTAAGCTGAATTCAAAGACACTATATGATTATAAGGACTTCGGGTTTGTAATAAACAAATCGACTATCTATAACGTTGCTGAACTATGTGCAAATATTGTGTTAATGACCCCATTTATGAGCAAGGCGACTGCGGTGGCCAATAATCCATACGTTGAGGACGCTAAAGCTGAATTGGAGCTAATGGA
Organism: Caldifarciminota bacterium; assembly: GCA_023129165.1. Classification (GTDB taxonomy): domain Bacteria; phylum Hydrothermota; class UBA3073; order UBA3073; family UBA3073; genus JAGMCL01. The sequence goes on from JAGMCL010000063.1 coordinate 6,132, forward strand.
GAAGGAAGAGGCTGCGGATATCGAGGCGTATGGTAAAGGGATAGGGAAGGAGAAAATTAAAGATGGCAAAGAAGAAAACGAAGAAAATAATACTTAAAAAGGATATTGTTATACCAAAAGGGACTGTATTTGAGTGTATAGATGGTTTAAAAAGAGAATATTGCAACGGTAATTATGAAATATTGATTAATTTGAGTAGAGATAATTATGGCAGTTTTGTTATTGGAAGTGATTTTGATAAGAAGAATTTTGAATTTAAGGAGGTCTAACTAATGAAAGGAGGTGAGAAAATGGCTGATAAATATCTTTTGGAAAAAGAATTAATGGAAATACCGACCACTAATGAGGCGAATGAAAAATATAAAGAAATTAGTGAAAAGTATCCCGTTTTAAAGGAATTAGAAGAAAAATTAAGGTATGAACAATTTGCTAATCTATTTTTTGTAGTAGACCGTTTATATTGTTATCAATTGATGTGGGAATCTCTTAAATCGGCTAAATGTAAAGAAGATAAAGCATTAGAAGCGAGTTTAAAAGCATTGATGGAAGACATAGAAGAAAAATATAGTTACGAGAGTAAATTGTTATTTTAAGTAGAGGTTAACCAATGAACCAAACCGACTTTAACACATACTGGGAAAAACGGACAGCCTTGCGGACTACTGCCTACTTTTCTAATGTTGACAATGTATCAAAAGCGATACACAAGGTCTATATCAGTAACTATAATCAGCTACAAAAAGAAGTTGCCTTAATCTATAAGAAATACCTAAAAACTGGCAAGGGTGCTTACAAGGCTGCTTATGTTAAGCAGATAATGACTAATATCGACCCTAACCTGACCAAACTATTTTTAAAGCAGAATAAAGAGATGGAGGTGCTATTTGGTAACACCTATCAGAACGAGTTTTACAACGCTATATTCGATTTAGGCAGGGGTGGCCTGCAATATTCGTTTACTCCACTTAATAGCAAAGCGTTAGCTAAGGTGCTGGCTTATCCCTGGAGCGGTGCAGACTTTTCAGAGCGTATCTGGGATAATAGAGCTAAGCTGGTTCGTAGTCTAAAGCAGAATATTACACAAGGGCTGGTACAGGGGCAGGGCTTCCCAGAGATGACCCGCAATCTGGCTAAAAGAATGGATGTATCTTATAAGCAAGCCAATGTATTAGTCAGGACTGAAACGCAATACTTCGTTAATCAAGCTCATTATGATTCTTATGTTGAAGCAGGGATAGATAAATATCAGTTTTCTGCAGCTATGGAAAAGCAGACCTGTCCAGAATGTGCTTCACTTGATGGTAGAATATTTTTATTAAAAAATGCAGTAGTAGGAGTCAACTATCCAACGATACATCCAGACTGTAGGTGTGACACTATTCCAGAGCTTGGACAGAGTAGAACAGGCACGAAGTCAGCCAAAATTGGTGATGAGTGGGTTGAGGTGCCTAAAACTATGACCTTTGATGAGTGGATAGCTAAAAATGAATTTGCTTACTTGAATCCGCTGGGGATTTAATGTACAATATTTATTAGGAGGGAATATATATGAAATTTTCTATTACCTTAAAATTAGAGAATGAGGATAATGAGGGAGAAATAAGCAGTTTTAATATCGAAGGTAATTATCAAAGACAAATGTATGAACTATTTGAAAAACAAAAACCTGTTACAATTACTTTAAATGATTCTTTAATGGGTGAATATATAATTACAGCATTTACATCAAAAATAGAAAATGACTATTAGTCATGGATGACCTTGAAAAGAATATCCGTAAAATGAAACGATACTACGGTGATGACATCGAGGCGGTACAGTCAGCACTTGATCCCGATGAAACATATTACTATTACAAGAAGCGGCACGTTGCAACTTTAACGATGTCCTGCAAAGATGGGCAGGTCGGTATAAGTTTTGAGTTTGTAGACTTGCACGAGAAGGATATTTGACATTAAAATTAGTTAGTGATATTATATATTATGAGGTAAATTAATGAGTAAACCTTTAGAATTAAAAGATATAGAATGGATTATTAAATTTATGATGATGGGTGAAGAAGAAATAAAAAAGGGACTCATAAAGTTTCGTAATGCCGTATTAGAATATAATAAATAATTATTAAATAAAATTGAATAGAAATTTGTAGAGCCCATTAGAGGCCATTTGAGAAGTTTAACGACTTCTTGAGTGGCCTCTTTTTTTTGTTTAAATTTTGGTCTCGTGACTGAATAACCCTCACTTCGGGGTAAGGTATCTGCCTGATGGGAGATGGTCAAATGACTGAGGACGTCGGGTTAAGCGTTTTATCGTAAGGAGTAACCTCTCGTAACCCTTCTGAATATACATTCAGTTGTAGAGTCTTGAGGTTTGCAGGTATGCAAATAATCCTGTCGAGACCAATTAAATATAACGGTCGCTAAAAGTTCAGACTAAAAACGAAGTATTTTCAAAGCAGGACGGTAACCTGTTCAAAAACTAATGAAAGGAGATAGTAACATGTTAAACGTATTAAAAGACTTACTTGGTGATTTATACACAGACGAGATAAAAGAAAAGGTTGGTGATGTGAAGCTAATTAAGCTCGATGAGGGAAAGTATATTCCAGTCGATAAATTCAATGCAAAAATAGAAGAAGTTAAACAGCAAAAAGAGCAGTTAGACGAGTATAAGAAGCAGTTGAAGGATTTGGAGAAGAAGGCAAAAGGCAACGAAGATTTAGAAAAGACTATCAAAGATTTGAGGGCCGATAATGAAAAAAAAGACGCTGATTATCAGGCAACTATTAAAGCTCAGACCAAAGACTTTGCCATCCAATCTGCTATTAAAGAAGCTCAAGGCAAAAATGTTAAAGCAATTAAAGCACTACTGGACACGGATAAAATCACAGTTGACGACAAGGGGATAACAGGGCTTTCCGACCAACTAAAGGCAATTAAGGAATCAGATACCTATTTATTTGGTGAAGATAAGGTAGTCGGTGGCGATGATCATACACCTAAAGACAAAAGCAGCCCAAAACCTGAAACCTTAGAAGCCGAGTTAAAGACAGCAGAGAAAGACGGGGATACTTTGGCAGTCATATCCCTAAAAAGAAAAATATCACAACTGCCACCAAAAGAAAAATAGAACATTTATAAAGGAGATGTTTAGTTATGACAATAGGTTACCGAGCTGACCTGCCAAATTATGCAGGGCAGTTATTCACTGCAGATAGAGAAAATACACCATATTTATCCATGATAGGGGGTATTAATGGTGCAAAAGTTACAAAATCGTTAAGTTTTCCTATAACAAGCGAATATAGTTTGACCGCAGTCGCACAGCCAGCTATTACTGAAGCCGTTGCTGCTGCCGGACCGCCTGCTCCTAAAAACTTCACCAGAGGGCAGACACATAATACAGTGCAGATATTCCAGGAAGGAATACAAATCTCTTATGTCACGCAGGCTACTATGGCACAGATGAGTGGGCTTAATATTGCCGGAAGCAAGAATAATGTAGGCGATGAGAAGGACTTCCAAATCTTACTCAGTCTGCAAAAGATAGCTCGTGATGTAGATTACAGTTTCCTTCATGGAGCTTATGTTGTATATACGGATGAGAATAGTGCATTTACCACTCGTGGAATCGTTACTGCTGCTGTTTCTAATACTACCGCTGAAGGTGGAGCCACTCTTACCAAAGCATTATTTAACGCTGCACTAATTGACGCTTACGACAATGGAGCAAAATTCCAGAAACCGGTTATTTTCTGCGGAGCATTTAACAAGACTAAATTTAGTGACATCTACGGTTATGCTCCTGAAGATAGAAATTATGGTGGACTGAATATCAAAACCATCGAAACCGACTTCGGAGTAATGGGTATTGTGTTAGAGCCTCATTTAACCAGCTCAACTATATTAGTTGCAGATTTAGCAGTATGTAATCCTGTATTTGCTAATTTACCAAACAAACCAGAGCTATTTTATGAGGAACTTGCTAAAGACGGCGCAGCTGAAAAAGGGCAACTTTTCGGAATGTTAGGATTAGACTACGGACCGGAATGGATGCATTTAACCATGACCGGATTAGCCACAAGTTAGGGGGTGCTATAAATGAGTTTTGATAATATAAGAAATCCCCAATTACGAGAAGATTTAGTAGATATATTTGGAGATATAATCTCTTATGATTCAGGCACAGATACACTAACTATAGCTGGTAATGTAAATATCACGGGAAGTCTATCTTACGGATCAGTCAGCGTACCAGTCAGTCAGTCTTTATTAGGAACTTTGACCGTTGGAATATCTGGTACTGGTTACGATGTAAAATACTGGGGTGATACTGCCGGGAAATACTGGCTCTGGGATGAGTCTGCTGATGGCGTAGTGCTGGTCGGAACATTTACCGAAACCGGTAATATGGCAGTTACCGGAACATTTACACTTACCGGCGCGCCGACTATCACAGGTAATGCCACTATTATAGGTACTTTAACTGTTGGTGTTGATAATACAGGACACGACGTTAAGTTTTTCGGTGCAACTACCAATAAGTATTGGTTATGGGATGAATCAGAAGACGAGATGGTAATTGTTGGTACTATGGATATTACTGGTAATTCCCAATTTACTGGTACTGTTACCGTAGGCGTAAACGACACAGGACATGATGTTAAATTCTATGGAGCTGGAACTGGCAAGTATTGGCTCTGGGATGAATCAGAAGATGGTGTTGTTATAGTCGGTACTATGTCTATAACTGGCGCTACAGCATTAACCGGGACTTTAACAGCTTCAGGAGTTACCAACGTATCTTGTACTACCGATGCTTCAGCAGTAGGGACAGCCGCTTTAAAGACAGCAGGTGGATTAGGTGTAGCCAAGAAAGCATATATCGGGACTGACTTAGTTTTAGTTGCAAAAGGTATTGATATGTCAACTGCCGGTACCGGAAGTTATGATATAACACTTAAAACTAATATGGCAGACGCTTTAAGTATAAAGGATAGTGCAGCCGATATAATTGTATTTGCGACTACTACTGGAACTCCAGTCGTTACAGTTACACCAATTAGCACATTTACAGGTATAGTAACTATTAATGGCGGAATAACAATGGGTGACGCTAAAAATATAGCCGTTAATACTACAACTGGAACTAAAATCGGTACAGCTACAGCTCAGAAGTTAGGATTTTGGAATGTCACTCCTGTTGTTCAACAGGCATCGGCTGACCAAGCTGATCAAGGAGCTATGACATTTGCTCATAGCTGGAATGGTTCAACAGATCCAACTTTAGCAGAAGGAGATAAAATAATAGCAGATTTAGCAGCCTTAGATACTTTATTAACTGCAATAAGAACAGCTTTAGTTAATGTAGGAATAATGAAAGGTGCAGCTTAAATAATATAGGCTTTGCGGGTGTGCCTTTGTAAACACCCGCAATATTTAAAGAAAGGAGGAAAAATAAATGAAAATTAAAGCAGGGGATATAAGAAATATAGGTAGCGGGTTAATTGAAATCTCTAAAATTGAATTACCGGTAAAGCCGTCTTATTGGTTGGCAAGAATTGCAAATAAAGTCAATTCAGAACAAAAAGCATTTGAAACCGCAAGGATGAATTTAGTCAAAAAGCACGCCAAAAAAGATAAAGAAGGTAATCCATTAGTTATAAAAGATAAGGATGGTAAACCTACAAATAATTTTGATGTACCTGATATAGAAGCCTTTAATAAAGAATTTAACGAACTAACTGAACAGGAGATTGAAATAAATATTGACCCGATTAAATTAGAAGCTTTGGGCGATATCAAAATAAAGCCGGTTATTTTAGCAAAGTTAGAAAAGATTATCGAGATATAAAGGGGGAATTATGAGGAAATTAGATTTAACAAACTATACTTTTACAGCTAAGAATCAGCAGGGGATAAATCAATTTGTAACTTATCAATTTAAGGACGCTTTAGTTAATGTTATAACTCATCAAAATTTAGGTTTAAATGGGCCTGAAATGTTAGAGATTGACCCGGTAGTCATTAAGATTGAAAAAGCAAATTTGGAAGTAATATTGACCGAAGATGATTATAAGAAAATAATCACGAATTTCCGGAAATTTAGAGGATTCGGTAATAACGATAGACCATTTCTTAAACGTGTCTATAACTGTCCGGAAATACCTGATGACGGTAAAAAAGTTATTAAATTTAGTAATAATTAAGGAGGTGAAAATCAATGGATAAATTCAAAAAATATAGAAGAACAAATATTGCAGAAATGCGACCTTATATACGTGGAGAAGATTTAACAGGTATTAGTATAAGTAATGTTGACAAATTAGAAAACGATTTAGGGATGATAGCCCGCAATCCCAAAAATCACAAAGACCAATGGTATGTAGCAAGAAAGTATTTTGAAGAGAATTTTGAAGAGATTGAAGAGAGTGAAGAGTATAAAGGGGGAAGTAGACTCCCAGTAGAACATTTAGGATAAAATATTTTTATAAGAAAGGAGGTAAATTATGGAAGATAAAAAAGAAGTTAGAAATATTAAAGTATTCGGGCATGGCAGGTTATACAATCCAGACACCGGTGAATATTTTTGCAGATTCAACGAGGCTGGCGAGGCATTGGTAAGTAAAGAAGAAGCACAAGTCATCAAGAAATATCATAAGCAAGTTTTATTTTTGGGGCAGAAAGAAAAGCCAGTTAAACAGCCAAATATAAAAGATATTACCAGACCAAAATCAATGAGTGATATAAAAGTTGGGTTTAAAATCCCCACTAAATAAAGGAGATATATTATGGATGTGAAATCGTGTCAAATACCTATCGATGGTAAAACATCAACTGCGGTCGATTTAGAAGATTGTGAAATATTAGGGTTAATCTTGCCTACATTGGTTAGCGGTGCTTTAACTTTTACAATAAGCTCTACATTAACGGGAGATTATGTTGCCCTACAATCTAAAGCATTAGCAGCCCTGACAATATCTGCAACTACTGGCGGGATTGCAATAGCCTCAGATGATTTAGCAGGGTTAAAAGGTTATCGCTTTGTAAAGATTGTTTCAGCTACAACACAAACCACGACAGCCCGAACATTTACCTGGTTACTCAAGAAAAATTGGCGAAGGTAGGTAGTGCCTTATGGCTTTAAATATTGAAGAAATATTAGCTTATCTAAATAATTACTTTGTGTATGCCCATGCACCGAGTATATTTATAGATTGTGACGCTACCGCAAAAACGATATCCCTTGCTGATACAGATTATACATGGGACGATTATGCACTTGATCCCAAAGTAGACCAGTATATTCGTGTCGAAGGTAGCAAATTAAATGATGGCGTATATAAGGTGACTGCAGTAGATACTACTTCGATTACAGTCGACGCAACTCTAATTGATGAGGAATCAGACGAGGATCTTGATCATGTAACCATCTATGAGCTGGCTATACCTCAAACGCTGTTATCGCTTGTAACTGAAATGATAGCTTGGTCGGGTACTAATAATGTCAAGTCTGAAAAGTTGGGTCCTCATAGTGTGACTTATGATAAGCCAGTGACAGTATTCACTTCATTTGAAAGCAGATTAAAGCGATGGCGAAAGGTTGGCTTTAGGTAGATGACTGCATTAAGCGAGTATATGCTCGATAAAACTATAATACAAAAGCGAAAGGCAAGCAACACAGGTGATAGTGTCGAGGCTTGGGCCAATATTGTAACAGGCATTAAAATGGCGATTTATCCGGCCGGATCATTCGCGGTGGCGAACTTTCAAAGCCCTTATACAAGAATTAAATTATCTCATAATGGCTATTGCTTAACAAGCGTTGCAACCTGGCAGGTGGGCGACAGGGTTTATTATGGGTCGGTTATATATACAGTTTTGGAAGTGCGTACTTGGGGTACTCTATATGAGCTAAAAATGGGGATTATATAATGGCAAAACCTAAATTTCTATCAATGGAAATTATTCAAGGTATGGACTTGGCTAATCATTTTAGGCTGATGGGTAATAGAGCAGAAACTGAAGCACAGAAGAAGGTCCTAAAAGCTGGTCATCTTGTAGGCGGTAAAAGTAGGCAATTGGTCCATGTATTAACTGGACGTTGTAAAGCATCTATTTCTACACAATTACAAGGTGGAAGTCTAACAACGAAACCAATCTCCTTGACAGGTCCGCAAGTTGTCTATGGTGCAGCACTTGAAGCAATGTTTCCATATATGAAACCAGCTTTAGAGCAAAGCAAGGATGACATAAAAAGAATATTTGGAGATTTATTAATCACAATAGTTAGGGGGAAATCTTACTAGTGGCTTTAGCAACTGCAAAGGTAACAGAATTAATAGATAAGATTATCACAGCACTTAATACTGCTGCAATCGAAGGCATCGTAGGCGTTTATTTCGGTGATCAGGAAAGTTTTTCAGGCTATCCGGTCATTTGCGTAGGAAGTCCTCCATTACTTAATGAAGATTTTCCAGTAATGGCCGAGCAAGCCGTAAGAGATGAAATATATAATATTCCAATTCTATTATACGTGGAATATGCCGATACTCTTGCCAATAAAAAACAGCTTTACAATCTTACAGGGGCTATCAAGACCGCATTAAGGAAAGAATATTTTAGCGATTATGTTTATCTTATCAATATATTACAGACCCGTTATGTCTTTGCTCAAAAAGGGGATGTAAGTTTAAGGATATCAGAAACGACTATTAAATATACAAAGAGAATCAGTTAAAAGAAGGTGATTAAAATCGGTAAAAACCAAAGGGGTAAAAGAGATGGTTCAGGTCCCTATAAAGATAGTTACCAGAGAAGAACATCTAATACAGGTAGAAGAATACAATCGGGGCAAAAATGCCCTATAAAAAATAAAAAAAATTAAAGGTGATTTTTATGAAATTAAAATTTAATCAGAATAGCGAACTTTTCTTCCCTAATTTTGGAGTATATAAACCAGATCAGATGAAAGATGTAGAAGATGAGTTAATAGCTAAAAAAATGCTATCTACCGGCTATTTTGACGAGGTAAAAGAAAAAAAGAGAAAAATTAAGATAAAAAAATCTAAAAAGAAAGGAGATGTTTTGAATGCCCACAGGAATCAGGTCACACGTAGGACTTAAAAAAGAGACTACTTGGGGTAATGCGGTAACGGTCGATAAATTCCTGCCATTTACCAAAGAATCTATTACTCCGGATATTGAAAATGTTCAATCTGAATCATTAAGGGGTTTGAAAGATAAACCACCCAGTTATCAAGGTGAAAAGAAATTTGGCGGTAATATTATATTTGAGGTACATCCGGCAAATATCGGTCATATCCTGCGTAGTGCTTTAGGTGCGCCTGCTGCTGCGGTAGCTTCCGGGACTGCAATAGTAGAATTAGAAGATTGCGAGGATGCTTGGGTAGGTGATGGCGGTGTAATATCCGGGATTGATTCAGGTAATTATAAAAAAGGGAGTGCTTCCGTTAAATTGCAAGTTACTGCTGATGTAGCTGCCGATGATATTTTAGCTTCAGAAGCTGTAAGCTCAACCGATATGCACAGTGATACTCATATCAAATTTTGGATAAAATCAAGTGTAGCTTGTGACGCTGGTGATTTAGTTGTAAGAGTCAGCGAGAATGCTGCCGGTGCTTCTACACCAGAAGCCTATGAAGATATGAATGTACCTTTATTAAGTGCCGGAGTCTGGACAGAATGCACTGTTGCGATAGCTACTGCTGCAGATTTATTGGCAGTAATTAGTGTTGCAATAATCATGCATGTTGATAAAGGCGAATGTACTATCTGGTTAGATGATCTTAGAAGGGTGGTTACCTCTGACGCTTCCAACACCAAAGACCACGTATTTACACCAGTACAAACCGATTTTTCTACACTATGCAATTTACCACCTTATACTTTTGAAGTCTACAGGGACCAATCTAATGATAAGGCATGGCAGTATAAAGGTGGAATAGTAGATACTTTAACACTTAGCTTTGGTACAGGCGATAAAATCCTAAAAGCTACAGCCGGGATACTTGCCAAAGAAGAAGCGGAAATAGACAAAGAATCAGTTAGTTTAGAAACTACCAATCCATTTGTTTGGAATCAGGCACAGGTTAAAATTGCAACTAATGACCATGATTATTTAGAAGATTTTACACTTAATCTTAAAAATAACACTTTACGTAAATTTAGCCTTAACCAGTCTGCTTACGCCCGTGCATTTTATTCTAATGATTATAGAATTTTTGATTTTAGCTTTACCACTGATTTTGTAGATAAGACCGAATATGATAAGTTCATGCTTGGTACACAACAGGCTTTCCAGATTGTATTTACCGGCGCATCGTGTGAAGATGGCTATTACTATAAACTGCAAATTGATATACCGGCAATGAAATATACTGCCTATCCAATCAATGTAGAAGGTCCGGGAAGATTATCTGTAAAAGTTGTTGGAGAAGCTGACTATAGCAGCAGTGATGGGTATGCGGTAAAGATTACCTTAACGAATTTAGAGACAAGTTATTAAAAAATAAGAAAGGAGGAAAATAAAAAATGGCTAAAGTAAAAATTGGGGACGTTGAATATAAACTTGAATCATTAACAGCACTTGATCTAAAAAAGCTAAATAAGGAAAAAGAAGATAAAAAAATATCAGATTATGACCAGACTTTTACTATCTATTTATATGCTATCAAGAAATTCAACGATAATGTAAAAATGAGTCTTGAAGAATTTATGGATTCATTTCCATTGTCCGGTATGCAGAAAAAGATGAAAGAGATTAATGAGATTACCGGTATAAATTTTACACAACCGAAGAAGATATCGTAGAACTTTTTGCCTTTGTTTATGGCTGGAAATATAAGGATATATTAAAAATCCCATTAACTAAACTCGGTAAATTAAAAAAGAGTACAGCAAGGCATTATAAACGAAAAGTAATAGTACAAGAAGCAATTCTCAAGTATTTAGGTATAGATATAGATATTATTTAATCTGTTCTTTCATAATCAAATATATAGCTTGACCGGGATTAACCAAATCGGGTCTAAACACTAATTCCCAGTAATACTCATTAGACAAATCGACTTCAAAAGCAATTTCACCATTAACGGTTTGGTTAGGCATAAGTCTACCGTCTAAAGGATTATCAATATTAGCTAACAAAGATAAATCTTGATAATTGCCTTTTACATCTGTAAGGGTAAATGTAGTAAGGCTTGAAATGATAACAGGTATAGAATTTAAATTTCGAATAGAACAGTTAATAACAAGCCAAATTTGATTATTATCTTTTTTGTAATGGGCTGAATTGACACTCAAGCTAACATTATTAACTTTTACAGTTTTTCCCATTTCAAAATATTCATCTGAGTATTGAACAACGATATCCTGATATTCCCAAGTGCCATTGGGTCTCAATAAAACATCTTGACCACCATATATCTTAGCAAGTTTAGATTCGCTGGCATATGCAAAAAACGAACAGGTCAAAAGTAAGAAAGTCATCAATAAGATATAAAATTTAATATTTTTCATAATTTTACCCTCCTTATTTTGGATTATAAACATTAAAAAATAAATTGTCAAATTGGATGTGAAACAATTGACTAACGAAGAACAGATTTTAATAGCGATAAAAGCAGATACTACTAACTTAATGAGTGGTTTAAAGGTTGCTGAATCCGGTGTAGCCAATTTTAATAAAAAAGTATCAAATATAGGCAAAGGCATGACTGTCGGAGGCGCTATTATTGTTGCCGGATTTGCGAAAGCCATAAAAACTGCTTCTGAATTTGAACAATCTATGGCTAACGTTGCATCTGTGGCAGGGGCATCAACAGAAGAACAAAAAAAACTTAGCGATGCAGCTCGTAAACAAGGCGAGGAATCAGTTTATTCAGCAAGTCAGGCAGCAGACGCACAGTATTATTTAGCTTCCGCTGGTATGGAAACTGACGAAATTATCGCTGCTTTAGCAGGTACTATGAATTTAGCAGCTGCTACTGGAAGTGATTTAGCTTTTACATCTGAGGCGGTTGCAGCAACCCTATCTCAATATGGTTTAGAGGCTTCTGAAGCTGGTCGAGTATCAAATGTTTTTGCTGCAGCTATTTCAGGGTCACAAGCTACAATGGATAAATTAAAAACATCTATGAGTTATGTTGGTCCAATGGCTGCAAGTATGGGCATGACACTTGAAGATACCGTTGGAATACTTACTAATCTTTATAATGCTGGCTATGATGGTTCAAAAGCAGGTACTGCTTTGAGGATGGCTTTCGCTAAAATGCTTGACCCTGCTGGTAAAACTGCAGATACAATGGAAAGATTAGAAGTTGCTATTGTAGATTCAGAAGGTGCAATGCGACCTTTTAAAGATATTATTAACGATTTAGGTGAAGTCGGAATGAGTGCCGGCGATGCAATGCAAATATTTGGCACACGAGCTGGCCCAACAATGTTAGCTCTCGTTTCACAGGGTCAAGGTGCTATCGAAAGTATGACTGAAGAAGTTACCGGAACTCAAAAAGCTTTTGAGATGACTGAAACACAAATCGATACTTTTCAGGGAACTATGAAACTTTTAAACTCAGCTTTTGAGGAATTTCAGATAACTTTGGTACAGGATTTAATGCCTGCATTAAGACCATTCATCGAACATATAACAGAAATAATTAAGAAAGTTAGCGATTGGATTAAAGAAAATCCAGAACTTTCTGCATCTATAACTAAAGTAGCAGCAATAATAGGGGCTGCAGCACTTGTGGGCGGTCCTCTTTTAATGGCAGTAGCTGCCTTTGGTGGAATAGCTACAGCCATTACAGCGATAGGTACGATTGCAACGGGTCCAATAGGGCTTTTAATTTTAGCAGTAGGTGTTTTAGCTTTGGCATGGAAAAATGACTTCGGCGGTATACAGGATAAAGTAAAATCGGTTATAGCATTTGTCAAAAATTTATTCAATGGATTTATTGATTTTATGAAAAGGATAAAAGATAAGATATCTAATATTATTGATGGTATTAAAAAAATAATAACAAGTGTAAAGAATATCAAACTTGGTAGTGGTGAAGCATCTATAAATGTAAAAAGTAGCATTGAGCAGGCAACGAAGGGATTGCCTTCACATCAAGAGGGTATTTCTTATGTTCCTAAAACCGGTTTAGCTTTACTCCATGAAGGTGAAGGCGTATTAAATCGTGAAGAAAACCAAGCATATCAAGCTAGCGGTAAAAGAGAAATTAACATAACCATCGATAAAATAATTGTTGGGGATAACGTAGATGAAAGTGCAATGAGAAGAATGGCAGAAAGAGTTTTCGAGGATGCCGCAAGGCAATTTAACCGTACTGGCAATGTATTAATTCCCGGTATGGCATAGGAGGTAAAGTTTATGTTTGAATTTTTTGATAGTTATTTAGGAAGAATATTTGGTTATTCATTGGCAATTATAGGAGTAATTATAGGAATTATTGTAGGTATAATATACCTTATTAAAAGATAATAAAGGAGGCTAAATTATGGCAGTAGGCACAATAGCAATAGGTGCAACGACACTTGATACACCAACAGGATATACCCATGAGCCGATTAAAGCTGAAACATATCAGAGGACTATTAGGGGCGACATGATTATTAATCGGGCAGTTACAGCAGAGGATCAACCTATAGCAAAATATCGCTTTGAAATATCAGACGTTGTTAACAGCAAAATGCTTGCCATAAAAGCCGAAGCAGTCCATATAAGCAATCTATATTTAGTTGATTATATAGAAATAAAAGAAGTATTAAGCGGTGATGGGTCTACTAAGACCTTTTATATATTGAGGGAAATGAATACTAAAACTGATCCCGTACCGACTATCACAGTTGGCGGAGTATCAAAATCACCTACTATCACTATAAACGATTCTGGCAGGGCAAAGTTAGTTTTTACCGATGCTCCTGCTGATGTAGACGATAACATAATAATCCAGTACGAGCCTAAGTATTCAGTCAGGATTGTTAGCTTTCGTTATACCGGTAGGATAAAAGACGTGGCTAACTATACCTTAATTTGTGAGGAAGTGTAAAAATGGAAACAAGTTTATCATGTTTTGTAGCGGTAAATGAACAGGATAGTGATTTAAAAACCTATGCGGAAATAGACGGCACTCTATTAGTCAATCAAGAAGGGGAATTTTTTGGCAAAACGATTGATGGTGAGCTTAATGTTGTTAGAAATATTGTAGGGGCTTGCTTGAACACTTCTCAATCCCTGCGAATGACTATCACCATTGACGGCGAAGATGTCTCTGATTCTATTATAGGCGATATAACCATTGCACATAATCTAAACTATATTAGCACATTTTCGCTATCACTTGGCGACCCCAAATATTCCCCATTAACTGATTCCCATATTGCAATTAATAAAGAGATAATAATTACCATATTTATTAACGGGCAAGAAATTAAGATGTTTACAGGGCTAATTGATAAACCCTACGTAAATCATGATGGCGGTTTTAGAATAGATATTTCTGGTAGGGATTACGGTAAAAAGCTATTAAAGACAATGACCTTAATCAGCGTTCAGGAAGCCGCTCAAAGGAAATATAGAGGTTCTATAGTAAAATATCTTGCCAGTCAAGCGGATATAACTAATGTAAATGTGCCCACTGGCGATAAAGTAACTATTGACCATAGTTTTCAAGACCAATTTGTCTTCGATATGATTCAAAAAGAATGTGCAATTGAGGGCTGGTATGTCCGATTTGATGAAAATGGGTTAATGCACTTAAAGACCAGAGAATTGAAAACTACTCCTGACTGGGAATACGGGGAAGATAAATTTGTACGGCTTGGGTTAGATGAAACCGATGAAGGAATAATTAACAAAGTAATTATATTAGGGGCAATATTTGAGGAAGAAGTTATAACAATTAATGATTTAGAAGTGCCACCATATGAGCCAGTTTATGATGAGCAGACGACTACAATAAATAAAAGTTTTACTGCTGGGGAATCCGTTCCTGACTGGTCTTATGAAGATAGTAATTTCAAAGTAACTGCAAGATATTTAGGTTATACCAAACCATCGGGATATATATTCCCTAAATATCAAGATTATTCATTTAAGGTAACACTATTAAACAATGATTTAGATATTCAAAACATAACCTGCACGATGACAGGTGGGGCAAGTAAATATATTTCAGCTAATACAGGTTGTAGTATCCATCGGGAAATAACCAGTACTCTTGATTGGGATTTCACCGAAAAGGCTTTTGATATTTCAATAGCCATTAAAACCAAAGAGCAGACCGATGGCGGAAAAGAAGCATATGAAGCAGAAAATCCCTCTGAAGAAGTTATATCGACTATAACCTATACACAAGTTAAGGCAACGATAACAGATGAGGGGTCTATTGCCTTATATGGCGAACGTAAACCTAATAATGAAGGCACGCTTCCATTTCCACTTGCCGAAACGACAGACCAATGTAAGCGAATCGGGGAAAATATTATACTTGATAGCCATAGATTTATTAAGCAACCTGACTTTTTAGTCAATTTCAATCCTAAATTAATAGTCGGGCATACTGTCGAATTAACTGATAAAAAGATTGGCTATGATGGGGATAAATTTTTGGTAGAAGAAGTAATTCACACCATAAGCATTAATAGCAAAACTGGGGCGGTAAGACCACGCACACGGATAGGATGTGTTTATTATGCTTAATTTAGCATGGGCATGTACTAAAAATACAGTAGGCAATATTACTTCAAGAAATACTTATATTACAGCGGAAATAAAAGAAGACCAGGGCAACGGTAAATATAAAGTTGAGATAGCAGGGTCAGATAAAGAATATCCCAATGTCTTTACCATAGAAACTGATCCGACTTATGCGGTTGGCGATAAGGTTGGCATTTTGTGGGAATATGGTATTCGAGAAAAACCTGTCGTAGCAGGCACACTTCGGGATATACAATTTATTGAAGTGACTGGCGGGGTAAACTCGCTTGGCATTTAAGGAGGGTTAAAATGTATGAAAAGATTATTTTATATACTGTTAATTTTTATAGGAGTTTTAGTTATGATTAAACCTATTAATTCAATTATAAAAGATTCGATAGGTAATATTATGTTTCGGGGTAATGTGGTAACTGGCACGGTAGCAGTTGATAATGACGATGGCAGTTATGATGTGTTTATATCCGAATCAGATAGGGCTTATCCTAAAATATTTACACTATCACGCAACCCTGATTTAGCAGTAGGGGATAAGGTACGAATATTATATAAAAATGGCTGTAAGGAATTGCCGATTATATTACCACCGGTCAAACCGACTGGGATAAGTTTATATGAAAATCAAATAGTGATCGGTAATAATGCATATACAAATATGACTTCTGCTGATAAAAGAGAAGCAATGCCAATTTTGGCTATATCTAATCATAGAGTTAGTCAAATACATTTATATTTATCAAGATTGGGTAGCCCTGGAACTGTAAATATAAACATAAAAGCTGCTAATGCAAATAAAAAACCTACTGGTGCAGTTTTGGCATCAGGTAATACAGATGGAGATACATTATCAGAGACGGGCGAATGGAGAGAAATAGATATAACTTCATATACATTTTTAAAAGATATTTGGTATGTAATTATAGTCGATGTTCCTAATGCAGCTACTTATGATTGCCTTAGATGGTGGGGAACATTTGATGATGAATATCCAGATTCAATTGGTATATATTCACAAGATGCAGGAGTTAATTGGTATAACGATATTATTGATTTTGCTTTTAAAATATATGGTTAATTATAAGTGAGGTGATTTTATGGCAGATCCGAATCCATCAATATATAATGCTGCTGATGATACAGAAATAACAGCGATAAATTATGGTACAGGTGACGCTGGGGATTATAAACCGAGTTCAGCAGGTACGGAGTATCACATATGGAACGACAAAGGAAAAGTGCTTACTTCTTCCCCGATGACTTCGGTAAAAGTTACCGTTAGAGATTCAGACGGGCAGTTAGTAGAAAATATTACTATTCAAAAATGGGTAGAAGTAAAATCTACAACAATCCATGCTGGTGCTGACGGCGGTAGTATATCAGGTTATTCTGATGATAATATGGCAGATTTTCAGCCAGTCGGTAAAGATGGTTATGCTAATTTTGGCGATATACCTTGTGACTGTTACAGGAAAGTATTTATTAGGGTCAATATCCCGACAAGTGCTTTAGAGGCTGGGGTGACCTTTAAAATATACGTGACTAATCAAGAAGCATATAGCTCGATAGGTAAATATCATACAGGGCTTCATGGTAGTGGTATAGTCTACAATTCAGCTGGGGCTTTAAAGGTAACCGATAACGCTGCAGCCAATTCGGTAGTAGATATTGAAAAAGGTTTTGCTCTTATTAGTGATGGTGAATTATATTACGGCTCTGGACAGACTTATACATTATCGACTGACGCAGGGGTCTATAAAGTATATCTAACATCAGCAGGGGTAATAAGCTCAACGACAGGTAGTATTCCCTCTAATTCGATATTGCTGGCTTGGGTAACCATTGCTGGTAGTGTGGTTACTGATGTAGTAGACAAAAGAGATTTTATTATGCAACGGGTCATATCACAGCATTTTCAGGATTTATTGGCTGCCGATGCTGATGGGATTCATGCAGCTATCACTGGTAACGGAGCAATCCAAAATATTACAACTGGGATAACTAATCCCGATTATGCCAGAAATGGCTCAATTACTGTAACTAATGTGGCAACCCCTTCGGGTGATGTAAAACTTGTAGGTATAGTAATGGGTAAAAATGATGAGGAGAGCATAACTATAATACCAGGCTCCCCAGCTTACGGTAATAAACCGTTCGACTCAATATCTAAAATAGTCATTCCTGCTGGAGTGTCGGCAAGCGACACGGTTACAGTAGGCTTTGGTGACAAAATAGGGCTTGATAATCCGATTGTGTTGGCTGCTGATGTGTTTAAAAAGAAAGTGAATAATGAAGATAAAACAAGTGAATTATCTACAAAGGTTAGTACAACTTATCATACCGTAGATTGTGCTACTGTCGTGGCTAATGAAGATATGTTATTGAAATATAAAAGTATTTTAACTATTTAAGAAAGGCATAATATGTGTATAGGAATATTAAAAAACAAATGGCGACAGTTTAAGCCAACAACTGATTATTTATCGGCAATTAAAGAGCTTAATACAATTACAAAATTACATAAATATATATTGGATTATAAATATGTTTCTGATAAAAAAGATTATTGGCAGACTCCAATCGAAACTTATATAAGGGGCAAGGGTGATTGTGAAGACTTTGCGAGATTTACTATTGATGTATTAGTTAGAATACAAAATAGAAAAAATGTAAGATTTATTTGTTATTGTGGATATTCTTTATCTGGTGGAAAAATGATAAAAAGTGGGCATGCAGTAACAGTATTTCCTTATAATGAAAAATATTCTGTATTCAGTAATAATTATTTACTACATCAATACAATAATTATATTGAAATTGGACACGAATTTTATCCTAAAGGGCTAAAATATATGGAAATTAGAGATTGGACTGGCAAAATATTACAAAGAAAATTCAAATTTTTTGGAACATTTTAAAGAGGTGATTTTATGAATATTAAAAGATTTATAACTCCATTATTGCTAATAATGTTACTGGCTTCTATGGTGGCTTTCGGGTCCAGCGTTCCGCTTGGTCCATATTATGATGATACCTATTTTGACTTGTCCAGTAATGCCTTAATATTGAAAGTTGTTCCACATGAAAAGGGCGGACTTGAAGCTGATGTAAGCGCTTATGACGGATTAATCAAAATAACCGGTGGGGCTACTTCTAATCTTACTATTGGTATAGCTGATGATAATATTGTAGAAATTGATGATGCCGATGCTGCGGTTGATGATTATTGCAAATTAACAGCCAATGGAATAGTCGGTAGAAGTTATACAGAAGTCAAGACAGATTTATCGCTTAATTATGTAGAAAACCTAAAAGTAAAACTTGATGGGACTGCTGCTCCTGTAGCTGCAACTGATGATGTAACTTTGGGTTATGCGGTAGGTAGTAGATGGTTCGATATAACTAATGACAAAGAATATGTTTGCCTCGATAATACTGACGGAGCTGCAGTCTGGACAGAAACTACTCAATCAGGTGGTGGTGGAACTTTCACGGGGCTTTCCGATACGCCTGCTAATTATACAGGGCAGGCAGGTAAATATACAAAGGTTAATGCTGGTGAAACTGCTTTAGAATTCGGCACTCCTGCTGGTGCTGGTGATGTAGTTAAAGTAGGTACACCTGTCGATAGCCAAGTTGGTGTATGGACAGGTGACGGAACTATTGAAGGAGCTGCCACACTTACTTATGATGGTTCTAATTTACAGTTAACAGGTGATATTGGTTCAACAGGCACAAAAATTACTAAGGGTTGGTTTACTGATTTAACAGTCACGAATGCTATTGCAGGTTCGGTCACAGGAAATGCCAGAGGTTTAGTGTCTGTTTCCAATGCTGATATAACTATTCAGCCAAATGGAACTGGTGACACGGTTATATATGCACCTTCTGATGTGGTAACAGCAAAAACTGGTACAGCAACCTTAACCATAGCTGAAGCAGGTACAGTATTGGTTAGTGCTGCTGGAGCTGCTTATACTTTGACCTTACCTACCGCAAGTGGGCACACAGGACTTCGTTATCACTTTGTTAAGACTGATTATAATTATACTTTAATCACTCTTGATGGTGATGGTGGAGAAACATTTAATTATGAAAACGCTGCTGGCTCAGCACAGACCACTTATCCTCGACTAAATACTCCGCTTGCAGAAGTAACCATAGTTTCAGATGGCACTAATTGGC
>JAGMCL010000064.1 GCA_023129165.1 Caldifarciminota bacterium
TTGGCGTGGTACCCTTTTGGAGTGCTGTGACCGTGTTTACCCTGTAGAGGAATACTCTAGTGGGGTCACAGTGGTGCCCCGCTATGGCGGGGCACTCCATAATGCACTCCATATTAATATAAATTAAGTGTGGGATACGTCCGAGATGGTGGGAGTATCGGATTACCTGGTGAGTTCTTTTATTCTTCTAATTAGCATATCGGCATCGAAGGGTTTCATTATAAAATCATCCGCCTTTAGTTGTAAAGCTCTCTTTCTGTCCGTATCAGAGCCTTTACCTGTAAGTATAATTATTGGTATTTTACTGGTCATTGCGGAACCCTTTAGTCTCTCCAGGGTTGTAAATCCACCCCCCGCAGGCATAACCAGATCAAGAATGATAATGTCAGGAATTTCCCTGTGTGCAAATTGAATTGCCTGAAGAGCGTCGTAAGCAACTACCACCTCATATCCCTTGTTGGATAATAGGTCTGTTATAAGACCTACAATATCTCTATCATCATCTACTACTAAAACTGTTTTTATTAATTTATCCATGACTCTGTGGGTTACTTACTCATGCCGAAGAAAATCACCATAGATTATATAACAATTTTTCATAAAAGTCAAGTAAAAAAGAAAAATAATTATATCCTGTTTCTAAAATAAATTCATAATATACGTTACAAGTTATTGTTGTGCAAGAACTTAAAGCAATAATAAACCTTTTAACTCTTTTGGCGGAGGGAGAGGGATTCGAACCCCCGTTCCGACTTTCATCGGAAACACGATTTCGAGTCGTGCGCCTTCTTCCACTCGGCCATCCCTCCTCATTTTACAATACTTAAACCCCTTTTCTTCTCACTTTTAATGTAAGCCCCATAATCCCCACTACTTCAACCTTCTCACCTTTTTCTATAACTTCATCGGATTCGGCATTCCAGAGTTCACCAGAGACTGAGATGACACCTTCCTTCTCTATTTTCTTTGTAACCTTACCAAGCTGACCTATAATACCCTTGCCACCAGTCGTTGGTTTTCTTCTCATAGCACTGAATGCCATCCCCAGAGCAAACATAAAAAAACCTCCAACCAATATAGCCGTGGTTATTATCAGAGGAATCGAAATTTGAAGAAACTCTGCCTCAGAACGTATGAGCATTATAGAGCCCAGGACAAGTGATACTACACCTCCAATAGCAAGGGGACCATAAGTGGGAGTGAGCACCTCAAGGACGAAGAAAATGGCTGATAGAATTATCAGCCCAAGCCCAACATAATTTATCGGTAACATCCTGAATGCAAAAAAAGCAAGAAGCAAACATATCGCACCAAAGACTCCGGGTATGTATGTGCCTGGTCTTGAAAATTCAAGAATCAATCCATAAATACCAAGAATAAGAAATATATATGCCAGGTTGGGATTTGCCAGCTTCGAAAAGAACCTCTCTCTAAATGTCTTCTTAATCTCAACAACCTCTCTACCCTCTGTCCTAAGTATCTCCTTTCTACCGGACACCTCTACTTCCATGCCATCTATACGCAAGAGCAGTTCCTCTCTGGATTCTACAATAAGATCTATTATACCAATATCAAGTGCCTCACGCTCGGTTATTGATACACTTTTTCTAACCGCCTCCTCTGCCCAATCTGCATTTCTCCCTCTCTTCTCTGCTATTGATCTTATATATGCTACTGCGTCATTAACTACCTTCTCTGCCATCTCCTCGCCTACCTGCTGTTGACCTATGCTTACAGGGTGTGCAGCTCCTATGTTCGTTCCGGGCGTCATAGCCGCAATATGAGAAGCCAGTGTAATAAAAACTCCTGCTGATGCAGCCCTCGCACCTGATGGTGTAATATATACGATAACTGGCACATCTGCATTCAACTCTGCCTTTACAATCTCTCTCATGGCTTCATCTAACCCCCCTGGTGTGTCAAGCTCTATTATGAGAGGGGATTCGTTCTCCTCAGCGATTTCTATACACCTTTTACTATAATCTGAACTCATGGGTTCTATAATACCATCTATCTTGGCCGAATATATTGGTGAAAGCGACAAAAGAACAAGAAATACTAACATGTAACCTCCTGAAAAAGTAATCCAATGCTGTTAAAATTTATACTACAACCTTACTATCAAAAAGTCTGATTCCCTGATGGTCTGCTCTTCTTTCTTATCTTTAGCGGGTCTATGTATATTGGTTCTATTGTCTCGTCAGAAGCCTTTCCCCCCCTGTACGAAAGCAACCCCTGATATGCAACATCCTCTCCCCTGGGTGAATTTATATTCGGTGTCAATAAATTTGCTCTGTTTTTAAACCTCTTCAGTATTAAATTCCTGTATAATTTTACTCCATCTCCTAAAAATAAAACATCTCCTTCTATTTTCTCAAATAAACAATCTATTCTCATCTTTCCTGTAGGAACTACCTGTTTACCCTTTTTATATACCGCAGCATAGACATTATTTCTTTTTGCATCAAGCATTGGAACGATCTGCTCAAAATGGTTTAAAAACCTACGAACAAGTGCGTCAAAGGTTGGAATACCATAAACTGGTCTGTTGAGTGAAAAAGATAACCCCTTTATAGTTGCAATTCCTACTCTTATACCAGTGAAGGAACCTGGTCCAATTGTACAGGCAAATACCCCTATATCCTCAAATGTCAAATCAACATCTTTCAAAGCCCCAAGGATCATTGTATGAATTTTATCTGCAGATGGACTACCTCTGTTGCAATATATGTTATAAATCGTTTCCTCATCCCTTACTATACCCAAACCAATTGCAAAACTTGATGTATCTATGCCAAGACATATCATTATATCATTATATCTCAATTTTGAAAAAAAGTCAAGAAAAAACTTATAAATACTTGTTGGTTGCTAAGGGTAGCTTTAAAAACTCTAAGGTTATAACGAGAGCTCTGAAAAACTACCTTTGAGCTCTCTCAATCGGTGTAATCAGAGATTTCTGGACCTTTTGAGAAATCTCACAATTTAAACTTGACATTCTTTTATTTTTATGGTATCATAATTGCAGCAAATGGATAATATCCAAAGTAAATAATAACTCACTAAATGTCAATTAATTATGTTTGGAGATAAAATAAAGGCGGGGTTGGAAGTTGTAAGACCTATAAATGGCATAATAGCTGCTGTGTCCGTAATAATCGGAGCCGTACTGACAAAATGCGGTCTAACACAGTCTGTCTGGCTTGCAGCCCTCTCATGTTTTCTAATAACAGGTGGTGGTAATTCTATAAACGATATGGTTGATAAGGATATTGACAGGATAAACAAACCAGAAAGACCAATACCATCTGGAAGGCTATCAGGAAAAGCTGCGGGAATCATCTCCATCGCTCTATTTATAGCTGGAGTATCCATTGCAGGTCTTGTATCTTTCTGGTTAATTGAGATGGCGATACTCGTAACAGTTCTTCTTTTACTCTACTCATTCTCTCTTAAAAGGAGAGGGTTTCGAGGAAATATTGCAGTTGCATTTCTTGGCGGTCTTCCATTCATATATGGAGGAATAGCTGCTGAGTTTATAACACCAACTATAATACCCTTCTTCTTCGCCTTTCTATTTCACCTTTTAAGAGAACTGATAAAGGATATAGAGGATATTGACGGAGACAGGGGTTATGCACAAACATATCCCATTGTATATGGCATTAAAAGGGCACTGAGATTTGTGAATATACTAACCGTTATTCTCATATTATATACACTATTTCCATATTTGGCAGGTATATATGGATTGCCTTATCTTATTTCGGTTGTTATACTTGTCGACATCCCATTGGTTGTCCTTTTATCTCTAATCAAAAGGGATAGGATTTCATTTACCCTTACAAGCAGAATATTAAAGACATGTATGCTGGGAGCATTATGCTCATTAACACTTGCATCTATTTAGCCTTGTTGCCACGAAGGCACAAAGACACAAAGAAAAGATGAAATTCTATTTTAAAAAGATAATAAAAGAAAAGTTATTTAAATTGAAAAAAACTTGGTGGCTTAGTGGCTAATAAGACACAAAGAAAAGATATGAATTTTACTCCCTTGACAGAAAAAGAAGAAAGCATTGCAAATAAAATAGTTGATGCGGCGTATATTGTACATAAGAAATTAGGACCAGGTTTGCTTGAGAAAATTTATGAAGTTTGTTTTTGTCATGAGCTTTCAAAACAAGGATTGAAATATCAAAGGCAAGTCGATATCCCAATTGTATATGATGGTATGGTCTTTAATGAAGGCTTACGCTTAGATGTTTTAGTGGAAGACCTTATTATTTGTGAACTGAAAGCTGTGGATGATATGAATCCAGTGTGGGAAGCACAGATACTCAGCCATCTAAAACTGACAGGCAAACGACTTGGTTTTCTTATAAATTTTAATATACCTCTTATTAAAGATGGTATTAGAAGAATAATTCTTTAATAAATAAACTGCCACGAAGGCACCAAGTCACAAAGAAAAGATAAAAGATTCATATAATTAAAAAGAATGAAAAACTTAATGGCTAAAAAACTGCCACGAAGGCACAAAGTCACAAAGAAAAGATAAAAGATTCATATAATTAAAAAGAATGAAAAAACTTAGTGCCTTAAAAACTGCCACCAAGGCACAAAGACACCAAGAAAAGATAAAATTTTATTTTAAAAAGATAATAAAAGAAAAGTTATTTAAATTGAAAAAATCTTAGTGGCTTCGTGTCTTAGTGGCTAATAAGACATAAAGAAAAGATATAAAATTCATTTAATTAAAAGAATAAAAAACTTAGTGCCTTGGTGGCTTAGTGGCTAATAAGACACAAAGAAAAGATAAAAGGTTCATTTAATTAAAAAGAATAAAAACTTAGTGCCTTCGTGTCTTAGTGGCTGATAATAATTAAAAAACTTAGTGACTTTGTGTCTTAGTGGCAAATAAAGATAGGGGGAATATATGGATTACTTCACACACAAGACCGCTGTAATAGATAAAGGAGCAACCATCGGGAAAGGAACGAAGATATGGCATTTTTCTCACATAATGGGCAAGGCAAGAATAGGTGATAATTGTGTTATAGGTCAGAACTGTTTCGTTGCAGATGGTGCTGTACTTGGAAACGTTGTCAAGCTTGAGAATAACGTATCAGTGTATACTTTTGTAACACTTGAGGATGGTGTATTTGTTGGACCCTCTGCGGTATTTACAAACGATATAAATCCAAGGTCTCTCTATCCTAAAGGAGGAAAATGGATACCCACACTTGTCAAAAAAGGGTCAACCATTGGTGCAAACGCTACAATACGCTGTGGAATAACGATTGGTAGATGTGCACTTATTGGAGCAGGAGCTGTAGTGACAAAGGACATACCAGATTATGCTATTGTGGTTGGTATTCCCGCAAAACAAATCGGTTGGATATGTGAGTGTGGCAATAATCTTTCCTTTGAGAAGGAAAATACAATATGCAGCAAATGTGGAAGAAGATATACACTGAAACACGAACTCTGCAGGCAAAATTCCTGATTTAATCGTCTATCTTAAAATTCTATTATGACGGTATGAACATATATGATTTCCCTCATCTATACGAAATTGCATTTAGAACCATCCCACCCTTATGTATATGGAGAAGGCAATGGGAAAGAGAGGTATATAGATTCTTGGTTTCTCTTCCCAACCCTCCCTCATCTATCGTTGATTTATGTTGTGGAACAGGCTTCCTCTTTCCAATGATAAACAGAATCTACCCAAACTCAAAGATGGTCGGAGTTGATATTAGCGAATCTATGATAAAATTTGCTCACAAACACTACCCATTCGTAGAATTCAAATGTGCCAATATTACATCAATTACTAACAAGTTTGAGGTTATTATTATGGGGGGAGGTTTAACAACCATCCCGATTAATGTTGCAATCGATTCGATTAAAAGAATTTCACCAAGACATTTTATACTTTCTGGCTATAGACTATCCCTCTGGAGTCTAACGCATAGTTTCTTCGTTAAGACAGTAATGGGAATAAGATGTCACATTATTTCTCCTTCTAAGGCCATAGAGACCTTCAAATCAAGAGGGATGGATGTCTCGATAAGATCGATAGATAGGATAGAGGGAAGTTATGCAATATACAATGGAATACAGTGACCATGTTTACCCCGCCAAGGCGGGGTACTCCAAAAAGTTGTTATTGCGAACGAACGCAGTGAGTGCGGCAATCTCATCCCGGTGTCTGTCATTGCGAGTGAATGAAATGAACGTGGCAATCTCATTCGTTTCTTTCGCACGACCCCGCCTTTGGCGTGGTGTCCCAAAACCTGCGGCTACCATTATTAATCTCTTAATCAATCCAGAATCTTTTTGCTATTGATCTCGCTGTATTTCCATACTCATCTTCTGTCACAATCCAATAATAATACTCTCCTTCTGAGAGAGTAATGTCAATAGATGATATAGTATCCTGGGTACTCTCCTCCCATAACACCTGTGGAGGCCATCCAACAAATATCTGAGCGAGATATGATATTGGATAAGGTATTCTCAACTTGTGCCATAGAAGCTGAAGCCCTACTGCCGAGACTGTATCACCATCTTGAGGATAGATTGAGATAGGAAATTCAGAGAATATCCTTACAAGATAAAATTCACTGGATGTATTCTCTGCCTGTTTTTCATCAACTGCAGTAGCTATAAATGGTTTACCTATGAGTAGTTCAGGATTTCCATTGGGGCACTCATTCTCAGATATCCTGCATTCATACACCTGAGTAAGGGGATTGAAATCCATTTTTTTCTCAATATCACTGATGACCACACTTACAGAGTCTATATCCTGTGTGCCATCAGGGTCATCTACTTGAGCTGATACAACTATCTCTACAATACTTCCCATCCAGGTAGCCATTCGTCCTGATGTTGCCATCTGTTGAACAAAGAATGGAATGCCATTTATATGAAATAAAACCTCCTTTTCCTCGCCAGCATCTATGGTAATCTCCTCACAGCACTCCGTATAGCCGTCCTTGGTTGCAATCACATCATAGCTCCCTTTATTAATGGAAAGGGTAAATCTACCATTTCCATCTGTAAATGTAGAGACAAAATACTGGGAGTCTATAGAATAAGCGGATACAGAAGCATTTTGTATTGGATTGCCAACAAAGTTACCTACAGTTCCCTTCAATGTTGCCTCTCCAGTATAATGTGGAGACTTCGGGTCCAATGGATTATCTCTCTCTGGACTACATGCGATTACAACGGTTAAGACAACCAGAAAAATATATTTTAGAATATACATCATAGTCTCAGTCAACTTACTATTATAATACAAAATTATTAAAATTTCAAGAACAAAATTCAGAAAGCACATTATTTCTGTTAAAATAATAGCCACTAAGACACGAAGGCACAGTATATCAGCTAATCAGTGTATCAGTTGGAAGAGCATCAGCAGACCAGATCATCAGAGCCTGATATACTGATAATCTGATATTCTACATGCTGATTTGCTGGTGTCCTGATACGCCTCATAAATAGATAACAGATGAGATTACTCGACTTATAGCACAGTGTATCAGCAAAGCAGTGTATCAGTGGGAAGGAAATCAGCAGACCAGAGCATCAGGTTCTGATATACTGATAATCTGATATTCTACATGCTGATTTGCTGGTATCCTGATACCCCTTGGAATTCAGCAGTTACCGCTAATCAATATTTCGTGTCTTAGTGTCTTATTAGCCACTAAGACACGAAGGCACTAAGTTTAAATAATTGTTCTTTTATTATCTTTTTAAATAATCTTTTATCTTTTCTTTGTGTCTTGGTGCCTTCGTGGCAGTTTTTAAGGCACTATGTTTTTATTCTTTTAATTATATGAATCTTTTATCTTTTCTTTGTGTCTTGGTGCCTTTGTGGCAGTTTTTAAGGCACTAAGTTTTTTATTCTTTTAATTATATGAATTTTTTATCTTTTCTTTGTGTCTTGGTGCCTTGGTGGCAGTTTATTTCGTGGCTATTATGTCTATGGTAATTAAATAAACGGGACAGGGGTAAATTTCCCCCATCCCGTCTGCATCATTACCACTGCAACAGTACTATCTAAGAATAACTACCTTATTCACAAGAGTGGATTTACCTGCCTTAAGCCTTACAAAATATATACCTCCTGGTAGATCCTCTATTTCTACAGTCTCTCCTGTATATACACCTGCATGTCTAAACCCACTTGCTATTTCCTTTACCACTCTTCCTGATATATCATGCAAACTGATAGAGACCTCACAATCCTTTGGCAGCGTGAAGGATATAGTCGGTTTCATCCTTGTGGGATTTGGAGCCACTGTAAGAATCAGGGTTGAAATTATATCGTGCTCCTCTTCAACCCCAAGGTGATCGAGATTAACATCAACTCCAGATACATTGTTTGTTGTAACATCCACAGGATATGGAAATGATGTAGTCTCATAACCTACCGCAGTTACCATTATTGTGTATACACTTGGCGGGAGTTCTCTAATCCTGTAGCTCCCATCAGAAAGGGTAACCGCTGCCGCCACTACCTCTGAGCCCTCCATTGCAAAGGCAAGTGCATTTGAGACCCCACTCTTACCCTCTAAGACTCTTCCGGATATACCCCTGGGACCACTTGCTCCCAAACCAAGCGAGAAGTCTATATTCTCAGCAAAGGCGGCAACAGGTGTCGCCTCTTCATAGGTGTATACATTATCATAGAATTCGGGTATATATCCTTCAGATAGGGCAACTACATAGTAGCATTCACAGTACACCACAGGGACATTCTCAATTACGTATTCCCCATTTTCGTCAGTAAATGCATAACCAAAAAATATATTGTTGGGAACTATAGAAAATGTCATAACCAGTGCACCTTGTATAGGATTTAAATACGTTGTATCCTCTAAAACCTGACCAGAGATTGTCCCTTCTTCATAATTATATTCTTCAAGCACGATATCAATGTTCGGCGTTATCTGGTCTACTATTACCTCCACAAGCTCAGGATATGTTCCCATTTCATATCCATCAGCATATGCAGAAACTGAATAGAAACCTGGTTCGAGCTCCATTATGTAGTCACCAGTTACATCACTCACAGCATAACCCCATGACCAGTTATCTATACCTTCGGCCCATATGTATGCCCTGGGTATACCAATAGAGTCTGTATCTATCACTCTTCCTGTGACTGTCCCTGTTTCCATGGACTCAAGTGTAAAATCGATACCACCGTGGTTCTCGCCAGCCGTAACCTCGACAGGTGCTGCACCTTGAGGACTGGGTGATTCTTCATACCACTCTTCGTAGAAACCAAAAGCACTGGCAACCACATAGTAAGAACCCGGTAAAAGATCCTCTATCATATAAAATCCACCACTATCCACCTGCGAGATTCCTCCAACATAGCCGCCTGTATAGGCAGTAACCCAGGCATTTAAAATAGGTATACCCTCGGTGGTCGTTACCTGTCCGGATATTGAACCAGGCAACCAGATTGTATCAGGTGCAAGGGTGAAGTTAATATTATCAACCACCTCTCCCTCTGGCACTATGAAGGCTGCAGCACCATCAAATCCATCTGATTCATAATACCATTCAGAGAAATATCCTCTTGCCCATGCCATAGCAAAGAGACTATCTGCTGGAACACCATTTATCACGTACCTTCCGTAAAAGTCTGTATAACCCATGATGGAATCACCTGGTGGGTAGGCAGAATGTATTATAACGCCTGCACCCCTAATACCCAAGCCTGTTGCCTCATCAAACACCCATCCTGCAACGGTTCTACCATCCGACTGTGTTCCAAAGAAGAAATTTATTCCCCAGACTGTCTCTCCACAGAATACATCTATAGGATCAGCGTCTTCAGGGTTTGACTCATTATCCCACCACATCTCGCCATAGTTCCCAGCGTCACAGAAGACATAGTAAGTTCCCGGTTCGACATCCCCAAAGTTATAAAAACCATAGTTCGTTACTGTCGTGTCAACTGGCATCCCCCAGTAATCTGTATATAAAAAGAGGACTGCATCTAAAAAGAGACTATCATTACATATTACATATCCATTTATGGAACCTGTTTCTGTAGATGGCATGAGTGTAAAGTCAATATCCGAGGTCGTTTCTCCCTCCTCAACAGTCACAAGTGTTGCACTGTCTTGTGTGCTCGATTCCAGATACCATTCCTCTTCATAACCTACCTTATCCGCCTTGACCAGATAACCGACATCATTTACCGGGAGTGAGTCAATATAATAACCATCAGTATCTGAGAATGTAGATGCGATAGGAAAGTAAGAACCCCGAATATAGAATGTTATAAGGGCACTACTTATAACATATCCGGAGCTTTCATCAGTGACTGCTCCCTCTATATAGCCATACATCAAATTATCTTCGGACAGCTCGAAATCAATATCGGATGTAATCACGCCCATCGAGTCCACAAATATTGGGTCTGCCCCCTGTGGTGAAACATGGTCATCCCACCACTCGGGTATATATCCATCCTTATAACAGTAAGCATAGTATACACCAGGTGGCAGGTATATCGTATATATTCCTGCACTATCAGTGTACCCTTCACCAACAGAACCCCCGAAGGGAGTATAATGTGCACTGACAAGAGCCCCAAGAAGTGGAGAACCCTGGTCGTCAGTTACAAACCCAGTTATTCCACAGTCTGCTCGTATCACTCCAGTCAGCAGTACCATATATCCCACTATTACGCCTATCCTCTTCATACCTCCTCCTTTCCTCCAGTTACGTATTGTCAAAAATTTAACCACAGATTCACCCTGTTAAATAGTTCTAAGATTAAGTACAGGTAATCACTACTGGTACTTTATTTAACAGGGGAGCCACAGAGATTTTGATTCATTAAAGATTTACGAAAGTTCTTTGTCCCTCCCCTCCCTGCCTGCCGGTAGGCAAGTGTGACCTCTTATAAGATGAATCTTTTTATCTCATTTTTTGGTTTGGTGATTATGAAACTTTCTACACCAAACAACCAAAATTTGTAGGCACGCCTGCCTGACGGCAGTCAGGGTTTCAACCGTGCAACCAAGCACGAATAAATTCGTGCCTACAGTGGAAATTCTTTTAGAGAGCACAGAGAATTAAATTTACTCCCTGCCCTGTTAGATGTTCTTGTCCCGTGAGATGCTCGCTATCTAATGGGATACTATCTAACGGGGTGAATGTCCTCTGTGGTTTGTCATATTCTTTCATATTCTATTTGACACTACTTCCAGTTATAAAAAATGTCTCAAAGTGATGTGTGGCACAACACCCTTAAATATTCCTTCTCAATCAATTTAAAGAGCAAATTCCGTGTCAGAATTTGCTAATCCTGAAATAGCAATAAATAACTAATATAGGGGGTAAATAAGACCGTGCAATTTTTGCAAAATCTGTGCAATAATTGCAGTTAATCACTGGCAAGAGAAAAAAGATGGACAAGGTAGGTTATGACCCCTGTAGAGATGAAGAATCCTCGAAAATTATACCAGGTCTTATATTCATTGTATCTTCTCTCTATCTCTTCTTCACTCCCTGCATCAAGATAGAGGTTGTGCGTCCTGTTATACATATAGTGGGAGGTTATAATCCCACCGACTGAAACAATACCTGAGATAAGAAGCGTATTACCCAGTTTTGCTTTTCCTTCGTTCCTCTGTACAATACCGGGAACCAATATGGAGGGAAGGCTCCTTTCAGGTCTTGGTACTCTTGTTGGTGGAAATGCAAAACTCGATTTTGCCTCCATATATACCCTCATAACCTTGGGGGATGTAAGACGAGGATCCAGTTCCAAATCGTGGTCTAAGAAAAGTGCCTCAAGAAAGTCAAGCTTTGCAAGTCTCTCACTACCTATAGCAACATAGGAAGAAGCCAGTTTTTTATGTATGTCTATCCTCTGTTCTAAGGTCAATGTTGTATCTTCAAACAGTCTATTACCCTCTTCAATCACAGCAAGGTAATTACCTGCCGCATAAAGAGAGTCGAGAGGATACAGGAGTATGAGTAAAAAAAGATACAAAATCACTCCTTGTTCAGTTGTAATATAATAGAGACAGTATCACCCCTTTCTGCTGTTATATCTTTTTTCTCATCCTTATAGTAAGGATTATGCAGTGTTACTACGTGGTGCCCTGGCAGTATAGTAATCGGTTCATCAAGTGGGGTGACACCCTTTAGTTCACCATCGATCCATACCTCTGCCCAGGGAAGTACACTCAGGCGGAGATACGAAACCTCCCTTGTCAGGTTGATTAGAACACTATCACCCTCTATCCTTCTCCCAATCTCTGGAAATGCTGGATTCCTGAAAAATAACAGGGGATCTGCCTCTTCAAACTGAGTTAAAATGGGTGGTGGAGTTTCTCCTATCTTCCTATCTTTATAATATATCTCTGCATATGGAAGGACGTTTAACCACACATTCCTTCTCCGGGGTGCGTCAGTAATAACAGATGTCTCGTTCACCAAAACCTCTTCTTTTTTATGGACTACTTCTACCTCTCCTTTAGTAGAATCTAATGGAGCAAGGATAAATAAATCGGTATGGTCAACTGGGGCCTGCAATCTTTGATTGTGAAAATTTAAATACATAAGAGACAATATTACCGCAGCAGTCAAACATGACACTATTACTAAGGGAGTTCGCATCCTTTTCATTCTTCCTTCTTGCTGTGCCTTCTCTCCAAGCATCTCCAGAACCTCACCAGCACTCCTTGCTCTTTTATCTCTATCCTTGTTTATTAGAAATCTGATTACCTCTGGAGCGGTTTCTGCATTCTCAGGTTCAGAAGTTAGCACTTTTTTCAGAACCTCTCCGTAACTTCCACCACAAAAAGCCTTCTTTCCCGTAATAAGCTCAAGCAAGACTATTCCAAGTGAGTATAAATCACTCTTGTTATCCAAATTCTTGCCCTCTATCTGTTCAGGAGACATATAGTTTGGTGTTCCAAGAAGCGAACCATCAAGGGTGACTGCAGGCATATCTTTACCTATTGCAAGTCCAAAATCAGAGAGCTTAGGTTTACCATTTTTATCCATAAGTATATTGGATGGTTTTATATCTCGATGCAAAACCCCCTTTGAGTGAACATATTCAAGGGCTGAAAGGAGTGGTTTGGCGATCTTGAAAACCTCTTCTTGTGTTAGTTTTCCCCTCTTTTGCAGTAGGGTCTGAAGTGTATCTCCTTCAACAAACTCAAAAGCAAGTGCAGGTCTTTCCTTAACCTTTCCATGCCATAGTAGCTTCACTATGTTGGGATGCGTAAGTCCCTCAAGGATTCTTGCCTCCCTTTCAAATCTTCTTTGAATATCTTTCTTATTACCAAGACCCTCATTAAGAACCTTGAGATAAAGGGACTTTCCGTATCTATCATATGCTGTATAATATGTATAGATAACGCTCCTGCCAACCTCTTTTAGGATTTTAATGTCCATTATGTAATTAGTTTATCAGGTCATTACAACGCTCTACGCCTTACGCTTTATTTATCCTGTAGAATGCGCAGCTATTCTATCAGGACGCTCTACGCCTTACGCTTTATTTATCCTGTAGAATGCGCAGCTATTCTATCAGGACACTTTACGGTTCACGGTTCATCTTATTGTATTTCGATATCTTAAAATATAGCGTTCTCAAGGGAATACCAAGACTCTCTGATGTTTTTTTCTTATTACCTCCAAACTGCCTTAGCCTTTCCTCTATTGTATTTTGTTCTATCTCCTCAAGGGTTATTAAACCCTTGTCCAAGGATGTCTTTTCCTCTGGTGGGATATCTTCTGTAACTACAAACCGATGAACCAAATTTTCCAGCTCTCTTACATTACCTCTGAAAAGGCGTTTTTCAAGATTTCTAACAATATCCTTTGTAAAGGAAATGTTCTTGCTATATCTCTTATTATACCTCTCAAGAAAATGATTCGCAAGAAGTGGAATATCACCTCTCCTTTCTCTCAGTGGCGGGATATGGACAACCATAACATTAAGTCTGTAGTAGAGGTCCTCTCTAAACTCCCCTCTCTTTATCAGTGATTGCACATCCTTGTTTGTTGCAGCAACTGGTCTCACTTTTACCTTCCTTATCTTGGTTTCTCCAAGTCTCCTCACCTCTCCATTCTGCAGCACTCTCAAGAGTTTTGCCTGTGTTGAGAGGGGTATATCACACATCTCATCGAGGAATATTATACCTTCATCTGCAGCTTCAAACAAACCCTCTTTATCCCTTGTGGCGTCTGTAAATGCACCCTTCCGATATCCAAATAATTCACTCTCTATAAGGCCTTCTGGAAGGCTGCCGCAATAAACAGGAACAAATGCATTTACCTTGCTTCTCTTATATATCTCTCTTGCAACAAGTTCTTTACCTGTACCGCTTTCTCCAAGTATAAGTACTGGACAATCAGATTCAGCTGTCTTTTCAATGAGATTGAACAACCTTTGCATTGGAGGGCTCTCTCCAACTATTTCACCAAAGCCCTCTCCCCGTTTCAGTATTTTGTGTTCTTCCTTTAGCTGGGAATAATTTTTTGCATTTTCAAATGCTATACTGGCAAGGTTTGAGAATAGGGTAAGAAACTTCAGGGTATCAGAGCTAAAGAGTCCTCTCTTTCTTGAGGAATCTACATATATGACTCCAATAAGGTTTTCTCCTCGTAGAAGTGGAATAGCACATATTGACCTCACATTACTCATAGCTATACTCGGGGCGTTTTTAAATCTGGGGTCAACAGTTGCATCAAACGTCAAAATGGGTTTTCTCTCCTTCATAATTTCCTTAATCACAGTCCTGGAGAGTTCTGCTTCGATATCCTTCTTGTCGATGTTTCTTGCGATACGCAGGGAAAATTTACCCCCTTCATTTATAAGTATAAATCCCCTCTCTGCATTGGCACCTAATATTGCATTATCCAACACCCTCTTTAATAGTTCTTCCACATCCAGTGTGGAAACCATATTCTGAATAACATCGTATAATGACTCAAATATATCCATATAAACAACCTACCTTTTAGATTTTTTTACCAGATAGTCGGTATTATTATATTATATAAACAGGTAAAAGTCAAGATTTTTTTCATTTGGTATCTCTAATCCTCTATAATTCCTTTGTAAATATAAAAGAAAAAGACTAATAAATAAATAGAGAGTATTCCAAACCCTCTTGATGGTATACAAAGCGATTGCTTTGTCGTCCGTCAATCCGTCTTACTTCTTGACGGACGACGGACTCCTCGCAATGACAATAACGTATTACCTGTAGTTCGCAGGCTAAAGCCTGCGGCTACCATTATGTAATTCTAAGATATGTAGGCACGAATCCATATTGTATCAAATGACACATGATTCAATTTTGCCTGATTTCTTCAGAGGGGTACTAAATCGTAGGGCAAGGCTTCCTGACTGCCGTCAGGCAAGTAAGCCTTGCGGAAGCATGCCCTACATTCATAATGCAGCGATTGCTTCACCGGCGGTTCGCAATGACATATAGGGTGTCTATCATTGCGAGCGAACGAAGTGAGTGCGGCAATCTTATTTTCCATTCACTATCCCCTCAAAATGGGATTGCTTCATCCGTCAAGAAAAACGACGGACTCGCAATGACAGTAGTGGATATATGTCTTTCACACGACCCCGCCTTTGGCGTGGTGCACCGAAGCCTACGGCTGCCATTTTTAAAATGATGGAGGTAATGGTGAGTTCTCTGGAAGATTGTCTTTTCTTTCCTCAGCATTTTCTATATAAGGCACAGGAGTTCCCTTTAAAGGCGCTTCTGCAGGATACCAAATTCTTACTGCTACCTCTCGAAAATCATCGGATTCGGGTGTGAAAGTCTCTGATCGGTCTTTATCTACGAAATAATAATTAATAGTGCCAACAGCAAATGGTCCAGTTGGTTTTGGCAGTTTCAATGAAGGAGAATGATTATACACACAGGCAATATTAACAAGAAATATTATACCTATGGCAAGAGTTAAAGATTTTGCTATTTTCATAATCTTGTTACACTTTGTATATTAAAATAAAGGTAGTAATTTTTTTGGGGAACTGCCAGGAGATGCCCATATTACTGGAAAAGTTATGTCTTGCTGAGAACTGACACCGGCACACTACCCACCCTCACATCAATATTAATATAGCTCTTCTAATTCTAATATCAATTCTTTTGTCGTCTCGTTACGCAAAACTTCAAAAGTATATCTTGTACCTGCCTTTTCTCGCAGCAAATCCCGAATAGATATGATCCCTCCAAAATAATCTGCCTTAATGCCATTAATCGACTGCACAATGTCACCTTTCTGAAACGCTGCCTTCATAGCTGGAGTATTTGGAGAAACGAAAAAAACTTCAAAATCTGCATCTTCCGTAACTAACAGTTGCAGACCGCTCTTATCTGTGGGAAAATCACGTCCAAAATGCTTACCCTGTTCGAGAATAATTTGTTGTTTCTTATAATCGAGAAAAAGAACGAAATGTCTCAGAAGGGAATTGCCTATATTTCCTGTTCTTTCCATATGTGCAAAAGTACCTTTTCCTTTTTGGCGTGGAATAGAAACCAAAGGATAATGCACTACGAAGTCTCCCAATTCACTTGTATGAAATTTAGAAATCCTTGATTTGATTTCTCCGCCAGCTCCAAACCCAATTCTATCCACTCCTTCTAAATCTAAAAGATTGTTTCTCTCAGCGAAAGGAAAGTGAAAAGTCAGTCCCCCGGCACCTAAATCAAGCGTCCATTTACCAGAGTACTTGCTGTTTATGCTCATTGGAACAATGAAAAACCTATCCTCCAGTGGTGTTTCAATTACTTGGCCACTTCCACTGTAATCAAAGCTGTCTGGATAGTAGAATGAAATAGTCTCATTGGCATAATCGATTTTCGTAACGAGACGAGATAGGAAGTCATAACCCAACACTCCGACTATTTCTGTCCCCATGGCTTTTTGTAATATCGAGCTAATATCTACAGCAGCGACTTGCTGTTCGTCAAACTGTAAACCCTGAATATTAAAGGATGGAAGTGTAGTAAAAGAGACGTCCACGATATGTTCGGCTCCCACACCCTTTAAGGTGCCCTGCAATTCAAGCCCGAGTTCCGAGGCATAACGAATATCTACCACAGTTGCACTGGCTCCAGAATCAAGAATCCACAGTCTCTCGTTACAATTGATATTTACTGGAAGGAAAATATGGTTCTCAATGAAACGAAAAGGTACATTTTCAGCACTCTTGCCATTTAAAAACCGAAAATCTTCTACATCCTGCCCGGGTGGCTCAAAAAGTTTAGTATCAATATCAATATTGACCTCGTATTTGCTAATTTTAATGGTCTGTTTCTGTTCTATAGGTAAGATTTCAATTTCTTGCTGGAAGGAGTGTTTTACGCCGTTTACATTGCGATAGTCCGAAAATACAGTATGGCTTTTCATGTCCGGTTTAATCTCCACCTGTTTTTCCAGATAGAAATCTGAGGTATCGTAGTAATACAGCGTTACATCCTTATTGATACTGTTAGTCATTTTGACAACATAGCAATCGACATCACCTACTTTCTGAATGCCCTCAAAAGATAAATCAAAATAGGGTGATTCTGGGTTCAAATTCTCATATTCTCCTAATAATTCTTGAACTCTTCTCGCATTTATTGTATTTTCATCCTTATTAATTACTAATTTCCCATTAGTATCAATTTGCCAACTAAATTCACCATTGTCTCCCGAAATAGTCTTTATAATCGTTAAATCAACCTCTTGTCTTGAACGAATGGGACCGTCGCTCCACTTTTTGAATTGTCCCTGTAGTCCTGTTCCTTCAATAGTTATGCTCCCTTCCACATAGGTAGTCTTTTGCGCTTTTAATTTATCTAATCCTCCAATTGCTTCATAGTGCCTGTTTAAGATTTGATAAGGGTCAGTCAAGTTCTCTGTGCTATAACTAATGGAAGCGACTAATACTAATACTATAACCGCTTTGGCAAATTTCATCTTTCCCTCCTATCTTCTACATTGTTATGTAAAAATATCAACCACAGACCTGCACTCCTACCTTTCCTTTCCAGTAGGAGGGGTTTCCTAACCCCGATTAAATTATCGTCCGTCAAACGACGGACTCCTACCTCCTGATACTCTGATAATCTGATATTCTGCCAACTGATCTGCTGATATCCTGATATACTCTGGTACTCGTCAATCGTCTTACTCAATACGCTCTACACTCTTCACTCCTCCCTCTTCTCCGTTTCTCATCCTACGCCTTATTTATCCTGTAGAATGCGCAGCTATTCTATCGGGACTCCTTATTTATCCCGCTTGCCATATGTAATTATTTTGTTTATATTACATCGTGGCTTGCCCTGTAGTAACAATGTACAGGGTAGAATGCGTTTCGCCCTGTGGAGTGTGTAAACTACTCCATGGGGCAGCTATTCTATCGGGACACCCTATGCTCTTCACTCATCTCTCTTCTTCCCTACCTGTCCTGTTAGATGTTCTTGTCCCGTGAGATGCTCGCTATCTAATGGGATACTATCTAACGGGATGAATGACCTCACTGCCCGTCCGCCGACGGCGGGGTGAATGGTTTGTCATATTCTTTCATATTATTTTTCACAGTATCAAATGTAGGGGTCGGATTCATCCGACCCGTTTCTTTTGCGGGTTCGATAAATCGAACCCCTACATTTTCGCTTTCATATGTAACAGGTATCCATCATATACCCCAGGACCCAATTATGAGTCCTGATGGCACAGGATATTGAAATGGCTTACGGAATCTCAATCCTTTTCTTTTATTTCTATTTGAAGCCATTTTTGAGCCCCCTTCTGAGTTGAAATTCCTTTCGTTCTTCGACTTGCCCGATGCGCTGCATGCTTCATCCAGGAAGCACAGTGGGTTCCTTTTTGGTGTTTTGTTTAACATCTTCTCCTCCTTTTTTATTTTGTGGTATTGTTGCCTTCCTCTGAAGCGGGATTATGGGCAACAATGCTGTTTAAACCATGAAAATATAGTTCTGCAAGGATTTCTGAGTACTTTTCATAAAAGGCATCATTATATTCTGGGATAGTTTCTTGTTTAATAAATTCCCGGGTATACTTTGATTTATTGGGCGTCTGCATGATATGTTTCCAGGCATATCTGAATTGGAAATGTTCTAAAATAATAGTAGTTAAAACAGCACGGATGACATTTATTTTAACCACGTCATTCGTGTCCAGACCGAGCTGAGTATATAATTCTATTGTTGCCTTACTTTTTCTTGACATCCACTTTATTTTGAGCTCCATAATTTCAGGAATATCAATAGGAAGTGTATTAAGGGCAACCATTGCGAGTTCAGTATTTGCTCTAAAGAATTCAACGAGGTTTCGAACTATTAATCGTACACGCTCCTGGGTAGGAGTACTCTCGTCACCAATATTCAAAATCGTTTGATAGTATTTGTCATAACACTCATTAATGATTGCTTTTAGTATGTCAACTTTTTTACCAAAGTAATAGCAAATCATAGAAATATTGACGTTTGCAGTCTTTGCAATCTCTCTGACACCCACAGCAGCGTAACCCTTTCGTGCAAAGAGGGAAATTGCTGCATCATATATTCTTTGTTTTGCATCCTTTTTCTCTTGTCCAGTCATCTTAATCTCCTATTTTAATCAAGCGTTCGTTTAAAACAAACGTATGTTTATTATAACACAAAAAATCGCATTTGTCAAGCTTTTTTTTATGATTTTCTGAATTTCTTTAAGATGTTTATTAATAAAGAGTTACAATACATTCAATGGGAATTGAAAAGAAAAAAATAATTATAAATCTCTTACGGGTCTCTTAAAAGTCCCTGTTAATTTATTCTTTTAAAATAAGGATGTCTCTTAATCCGTCAGCTGACGGACTCTTTCCTGCCTACCGGCAGGCAGGCAAGTCCCTGTTATAATTCTTCTCAAATAATTTTCTTGACATTTTGTTAAATTAGAAGTAAAATATATAAGAAAAGAATTTGATAGAAGAAAATGTTAACCTTTAAACTACTTGTGAATGTCTTTACTATAATGAGTCTCGTCGTCATTATGCTCTGGCCGATGAGACCTATCCCCTATCTTGAATCCATAAACTCCTCCAGTATTACAGGTGCCTCTCCAGGCGTATCAATAAAAGAGGCAATGTTCTATGAAAGCCTGGATGAAAACAGGATACAGTGCAATATCTGTTTCAGAAGATGTATTGTTCCCCCGGGTGGCAGAGGTTTCTGTAGAGCACGGGAAAACCGTGATGGTAAATATTACTCGCTGGTTTATTCAAGACCTTCTGCTATGCATATAGACCCCATTGAAAAGGAACCACAACTTCATATGTTACCAGGGAGTAAAATACTCTGCTTTGGCACAGCAGGATGTAATTTCAGGTGTCGCCACTGTCACAACTGGCATCTGTCTCAGGCAAGCCCGGAAGACCTTGATGTCTACAATCTACCACCAGAAAAGGTAATCGAACTTGCTATTCAGGAGGATATTCCCACAATATCTTTTACCTATAATGAACCAACTGTCTTCTATGAATACGTTTATGATATAGCAGTTCTTGCAAAGAAAAAAGGTGTGAGAATATTGTGGCACTCTAATGGGTCCATGAATCAAGAACCATTAATGGCACTTCTTAAATATACTGATGCTGTTACTATCGACCTGAAGGGATTTACTAAAGAGGCGTACCAGAACTCATCTGCTGAATTGGAACCAGTCCTTGAAACTCTAAAGACTATCAAACAAGAAGGAGTATGGCTTGAGATTGTAAACCTGGTCATTCCAACAATAAATGATGACCCTGATGATATCAAAAGGATGTGTGAGTGGATCAGGGATAATCTGGGCGATGATGTTCCACTTCACTTCTCCAGATTTTTTCCTAGCTAT
Source organism: Caldifarciminota bacterium (assembly GCA_023129165.1). GTDB lineage: Bacteria > Hydrothermota > UBA3073 > UBA3073 > UBA3073 > JAGMCL01. The sequence goes on from JAGMCL010000064.1 coordinate 20,928, forward strand.
AAACTACTCCACCTATCACCAACACCAATCGAGACACTGGTGAAGGCATATAAGATTGCAAAGGCCGTTGGTCTCCATTATGTTACAGTTGGCAATGTTCCAGGACATATATACAATTCAACATTCTGTCCAGAGTGTAAGGAAATACTAATTCACAGGGTGCACTTTGCAGTTTTAGTGAACAACATAATAAATGGTAGATGCAAGTTCTGCAATCATAAGATACCCGGGATATGGGATTAGAATAGTAATCTCATAGCGTATTACCAATCCACCTAATATGAGATTGCTTCATCCGTCAAGAAGTGCGACGGATTCGCAATGACGTATAGGGTTTCTGTCATTGCGAGTGAACGAAGTGAGTGCGGCAATCTCATTTCCCTTTACTAATCATTCGATGCCTTTAAGTACTTTTCCTTCCTATAAATTGTTTAAAATATCTCTGTTCTACCTACCCTGTTAAAATATTTTATAATTCTCTTATAATCTCTTTAGATCCCTGTTGAAAAAAAATATAAATCTCTTCTTATCTCTTCAAGTCCCTGTTAAATTACTTCTTCTGAAATAAAGAATGTCTCTTTAAAGTCTCGTTCAAGTCCCTGTTAAATTAGGTCTTTTGAAATAAAGAATGTCTCTTTAAAGTCTCGTTCAAGTCCCTGTTAAATTAGGTCTTTTGAAATAAAAAATGTCTCTTAATCCGTCAGCTGACGGACTCTTACAAGTCCCTGTTAAATACTCAATAAAAAAGGGGCTCTCATTTCGAGAGCCCCTTCTGTATAGCTTCCACTGTCGGTTCTATCTCAGTATAACCGCCTTGCTCATCTCACTGTAGTCTCCTGCTGTAAGCTTGATAAAGTATATGCCCGTAGGAAGATTAGAACCATCCCAGATAACACTGTGCTCTCCTGCATCTCTCACTCCATCTACAAGTGTCTCTATAAGCCTCCCACCCACATCATATACACCAAGACTCACATCTGTCCTATTCGATAGCGTAAACCTTATATTCGCATCTTTTGTAAGCGGGTTGGGATATATATCACTTATTCTCGTCTGATAACCGACCTCGATGTCCTCTATCCCAAGAAGCGGCTCAACTTTAATAGTAAAGTAGCATATCTCACCAGATGCCTTGCGAGAGAGAAGTAATACAGGGTCACCAGGTATCGGTTCCGCATCATCTCCACCCTCAAATGAGTTCTGGAATGTATAGGAACTGTTCTCTTTCATATCTATCTCATTGTCTCCATCCACAAGATATACCCTCATTCCTTCAGGATACCCCTCAAACTCCCAGGAAAGGGTAACCTCTGAATTGGATGTATTGACCTCCACATCAAAGGGTATACTGTAGCTCTCCTCTTCACCATCAAGCACAAGCTGCTGATATCCAGCCTCGCCATCCTCAAAATAGAGCAGTACGTATTCAGACAGAGGAACAACAAACTCAACCACATCCATAACCCTCTCATCAGAGGATACACCGATATAGTTGTGCTCATCAATCAATTCACCAGATGTAGCAGATAACTTTAACCTCCAGTCCCAATCTATGGGCTCAGCCTTTCCCTTTACTGTTGAATTAACTGTAAAACTTCCTGTGCCAGGATTATTAACCTGAACCCAGAAACCCCTCCAGTCAGGTATAAGGTTGGTCATACCACCACCTGGATAGAATTTATACCCATAACCATCGAAGTATTTGTACAGGAAGTTTACATTGTCTAATGTGAGATTATCAAAATCTATCGTATCAGTAGTAGGATTACCAGCAAGATTCCAGCCATAATGAGATGTAGTATATGACCTTGTAAGCCCTGTGATAGTATATGGTAAAGTAACTGAAGTCCCTGTAATATCAAGCACCGCATTGTTCCAGGATGACTGCAGCATGTATCCCTTCCCAACCACAAGGTCAGTGGGATTGTTGTAGGACTTTGTATACTCATCAAAGTCATAAATATTAACAACGGGGATGTCGTCACCAAAGCAGACATCAGGGTCAGGGTCGTCAGGGACAACTGGTACAGCAATCAGATTCCAACCAGGGTGAAGAGTATCTGAAGTAAATTGTTCTATAACAACCGCTCTAATATTCCAGTCACAATCAATACCCCACATCCACAGTTCTGTCCATAAGTTAAAAGGGTCATACATAAAATCCCCTTTCCCTATTGTCGCAGGACCAGCATCTACTGTTAGCGTGTTATCCCCAGCTAATACAGAGATTTCAACAGATACCCATAAATCCTTACTGGCATCAATTCGTACGGGACTTGAAAGGTCTATTCTTTTCCATCCACCATCTACAGCAGTATATGGTTCCTGAGTCATCAGTGGACCTGGTGCACTCGATGTTCCATCATCATAAATCTTTGCATTACAGGAATGTGTACCGAGAACATGATAGAATAATACTGATTTAAGCTGCCAACCATCATATCCTGCAAGTTCGGTTGGTGTTAACCTTATTGCCCCCTCAAAAGTAATATCTCCACTCCAAACTAATACATACGCGGGAGCACCATCATAATGTAGAGTATCTTCCAGCACTCCTTTACCTCCTATGGACTCATAACCCGAATACTGAGGAGCCACTATCTCCGCTCCTTCACTTATATCTCTCATCATGAGGATAGGCTGCTCTACACCTGCAGTCGTAGACACCATAATACCAACAACGGCAAGAACTACCCACACATACCTCATACATCCTCCTTTTTTGGCAAGGCAAAAGCCTTGCAGTGCATAAAAAATTTCATAAGGATATTGGATAATCTTTAAATATAATACATTATAGTTTAAAAATGTCAATTTGTCAAGAAAAAAATCAATAAATCTCTTCTTATCTCTTTCAAGTCTCGTCCAAGTCCCTGTTAAATTAGTTCTTTTGAAATAAAGAATAAGTCTCTTAACAGTCTCGTCCCCCGCCAGGGCGGGGCAGGCAATCCCTGTTAATAAAAGTCATTCAAAAGAGAGCAAGGTTGTTAATCTATCTAATTTTTATCTTAATCGGTGTAATCAAAGATTTCTGGACTCTTCCAGAAATCTTCAAAAAGTTCTTGACATTTCACAAAATATAGATTAAAATATATACATTCCGATATCTTATCTCAACCGGGGGTTAAAATGTGTTTTCATCTTGCAATTGCAAAAGAGAGGGACTACATCGAAGAACGGTTTGATGCAAAATTTACAGACCCTGATAAATTCGAACCCATTTTCCACATCTCAGCCTATTCTGGTCCCCTACTGCCAGTTATAACCAATGAAAACGCCAGTAACATCCAATTCCTGAACTGGGGGCTTATCCCTCACTGGGTAAAAGACGAAACAAGCGCAAAGAGTATAATGTTAAAAACAGTAAATGCAAGGTCTGAAACAATCTTTGAAAAACCTTCATTCAGGACATCGATTAGATATAAACGTTGTATTGTAATCGCAGACGGGTTCTTTGAGTGGCGTGAGTTTGAAGGGAAAAAATATCCTTACTTTATCAAATTATCAAACGATGATGCTTTTGGACTGGCTGGAATATGGGATAGGTGGAAAAATAATCAAACTGGAGATACAGTAAATACATTTTCCATAATCACCACAAGGGCTAATCCTTTGCTGGAAATGATTCACAATACGAAAAAAAGAATGCCGGTAATATTAAAACAGGATGATGAAAAAAGATGGTTAGATAAAGACATCGAGCAGGAGGAAATCAAATCAATATTTAATCCCTACAATCAGGATGAAATGAAGGCATATACAATCTCAAAATTGATAACAAGGAAAGGGGTGAATACGAATTTGTCGGAGGTCCAAAAAAAATGGGACTATCCAGAGCTTGATAGTGAACATTTAAGCCTATTCTAAATCCTTGACTCGTTTTTCCTGTCATTTCATGGCAATCTCATCCTTTGTCAATCTGTTTATGCTTTGGAGTGCCTGCCTTATTGTAGGAGTCCGTCGCTTGACGGACGATAATTGGTAGGAGCAACGTCCTCGTTGCGATTTGTCATTGCGAGCGAACGAAGTGAGTGCAGCAATCTCATCCTTTATCGTTAATCCTTTGATGTTTCGGAGTGCCTCGCCAAGGCGAGGCAGGCAGCAGCTTGTTGGAGCAAAGCGTAAATCCCGCTCAGGCGGGGCTACTGCGAGATACACTATATCTGAAAACTAACTCTGTTTATTTTTTTGACTATACTTTTTCCACTCAGCCAAGTTTGTCTAAGAATCTGTGTAATCTTTTTATTTAAATCTATGTAATCAGGTTTAATAAATATTAAACCGGGAGGTTGTAATGATTAGACATATCTGTGCCATTACCTGCATAGCGTGCTTTCTCCTCCTTTTAAATGTATACGGTGAAGAGGACATAACACCTGAAGGACTAATAATCCAGGGCAAGCAGTTTATAGAAACTGGAATCAACAATTGGAATGAGCAGGATTTGCTTCAGGGAAGAGCTTTATTCGAAAGGATTCTATCTCAGGATGAAGAAAATTATCTCTACAATTATTACCTTGGGTATGCAGATTACAGGTTAACCTATTTCTATGAGGAAAAGGAAAGGATAAGCCAATATCTTGAGGATGGGATAGAACATCTAACAAGGTCTATTGAACTGAAAGACGACTTTTCAGAATCCCATGCGTTACTTGGCTCACTCTATGGCTCAAAAATAAGTATCAAACCACTGCTCGGGATGACATTGGGTCCAAAGTCTGGTCAGGAAATTGCCCGAGCGATTGAGCTCAATCCTGAAAATCCAAGGGCTTATCTTTTAGATGGTATCTCAAAACTTCATACTCCCGCTATATGGGGTGGTGGAGTAGATAGAGCTATAAAATCTCTCTTAAAGGCAATTTCCCTGTTCGATTCCATTCCAGCTCCAGATTCTCTGATGCCAGATTGGGGTCATGATGAGGCGTATGTATGGCTTGGTAACTGCCATATGGAAAAGGAAGATTATAAAAGTGCCAAGGAGCAGTTTGAAAAGGCATTGGAGATAAATCCAGACAATGGCTGGGTAAAGAATGAGTTACTAAAGGTAGTAGAGGAAAAGCTAAAAGAGAGCCAGATGTAGCACAAGGTTGATTCTAAAGGGGGTCGCTTTAAAGGGAATGTATCAGTGTACAATAAGAGAGTATATGGCAATGAATAGAATTCTCATAATAGGGATACTCATCTCAACTTTCTGTTCAGTATTATCAGGTTCCAATAGTGATGCAAAAGCTATTGTAAGGGGTATTGTGCTGGATACGGAGGGCAACACTCTATTTGGCGCAAATGTTTACATAAAGGGTCGTTATGAAGGAGCAATGAGTGATGAGAATGGGAAATTTCTATTCGAAACGAATTTTGAAGGTGAATGTATACTCGTTGCCACCTATGTGGGCTACAAAGTGTATGAAAATTCAATACATATTTCGAAAAACAGAACCCTCGAATTGAAGGTAACCCTTCGTAAAGATGTTGTAGAAATGAAGGGGATAGTTGTTACAGCGAGTTCTTTTACAAGTGGTGAGGAGGAGAGAGTAACTCTTACACCCCTTGAAATAGTTACGACACCTGGTGCTGCTGCAGATGTCTGTTGGGCAATCAAAACCTTTCCAGGAGTCTCACAGGTTGAAGAGGGAGCTGGTCTGTTTGTAAGGGGAGGAGAGGTGATTGAGACCAAATTCATCCTTGATGGTGCTGAAATCTCTCATCCCTATCGGTATGAATCACCAACAGGAGGATTCTTTGGTACTTTCTCGCCCTTTTTATTAAAGGGTATATATTTTTCAAGTGGAGGATTCTCTTCAGAATATGGTGATGCACTCTCGAGCGTTCTTGCAATGCAAAGCCTTGGTATGCCCTCTTCTCGTTCTATTAATCTGGGTGTTGGACTTGCTGCATTTTCCACAATGATTCGACTCCCAATCGTAAGGGAAAAATTTGGTCTATCCTTCTCTGCAAATAAAAGTAATACAGAATACTTATTCAAGCTTAACAGGTCACAGCAAAATTTCACACGATATCCCTCTTCCTGGGATGTAAATCTCAACCTTATTTACAAATTCTCTAAAACCGCTCAGCTTAAGTTCTTTCTCTTTGGTGAGAGTGATGAGGTTGGAGTGGAGGTAGGAAATCCAACATACCGTAGTATATATAATGGAGAAACTAGTAATAGATTTTATAATATCCAGTATAAACAACTTTTTGGAGAAAAACTATACATCACTTCAAACATCTGTCATAATCAATTCGATACCCAGAATAGACTTAATGTGCTGGATATAAAACAATCTGACCGCTCATACCAATTCAAATTATCAGGTGAATATACTGTGAACTATGCAATCAGCTTTCTTATAGGTACACAGCATTTTTACAATCTTGTGAACATAAATGGCAGGATACCTCAGGATGAAGATGACCTATCCCCGGATGCTCCTTATGACGATATTGAAACCAACTACGAATCTTACAGACATGCACTCCTTTTGGAGACAAGACTCAATATCGCTAACAGGTTATTCTTAACAGAGGGGGCGAGATTGGATTTTGAAAGTATATCGGAAAAGCTTAATTTCGACCCGAGAATATCTGCTGTATATAAAATCTCCGAATTCAACTCATTCAAATTTGCCTTTGGAATATATCATCAGTATCCAGCACCATCCTATTATGACGAAACGATTGGTAATCCTCAACTTACATCCATGCGAGCATACCATTACATTTTAGGATATGAATTTGACAATGATGACGTTCTCTTCAGACTTGAGGGGTATTACAAGGACTATGAGAATTTGTTATTGGAGGATTCTTTAGTCAACTATACCAACGATGGTTATGGTTATGGAAAAGGAGTGGATATTTTCTTAAAGAAGAGTTTTTGGGAAATAAACTCCCGTATCTCATACAGCTATCTAATTGCAAGAAGGCATTATCACGAATTTACTGAATTGACTTCCCCTGATTTTGATATCACACATAATTTGACAGTAGTTTTAGACTACTCCCCGATACCCTATTTTGGCATCAGTACATGCTACAGATATGCAACAGGTAAGCCATACACCCCTGCTCCTGGCGAATACAATTCAAACAGGGTCGCAGATTATCATAAGCTCGATATTGACCTATCATATCTTCACAGCTTCTTCGAAAGAAATTTAACCGTATTCTATGTTGGATTTTCAAATATCACCGGACGAATTAATATCTTCGACTACTTATATTCACCGGATTGGAGCGAAAGGATACCCGTTAAAAGCTCGTTCGGCAAGTCTATATATTTCGGCATATCTGTCTCGCTTTAAAAACCACATGAATGGGGTCACATGTTTAATTATCTTTCAATTTATAAAAAATTCTTTTTAAAAATCTCTTCTTATCTCTTCAAGTCCCTGTTTCAATGAGTCTTAGTTTCTTAGAGTCAAAGGTTTAATAGATATGTTAAATAGCAAAAGTAAAAGCATAAAAAGATATTGCTTTCAATCATCAAACTGCAATTCACAATAATTTACTTTTTACTTTTGCCTTTTCACTTTTTACTTGTTCCCAATAGTAAATCGTTTACCCTGCCTGCCCTGTGAAATGAAGCCTGCCCTGCTTGCCATATGTAATTTGTCTTTATTTTACATTGTGGTGGAAACGACTTGTCCTGTGAAATGCTTCTCGCCCCGTGGAGTGTGTAAACTACTCCATGAGGGAACTATTTCTGCAGGAAGCTATTCAACAGGGTATCTATTTCATCAGGGTCAATTACAAGTCCCTATTCACCAAAATAACCCAGAACTCTCTTGACAAATTGGTAATTTTATGTTATAATAAACCGTATACAGCTCTTTATTATGTTATATTACTCCGTCGCTCCGGTTCCACTCCGAGAAGAGCGTGTTTTGTGTGGGAATATTTTGTTTCATAAGGCATAAGCACCGGAGCTTGATCAATTAAAACAAAGGAGGAAGAGATGTTGAAAGATTGTAGATGGTTACTTATACTGGTTCTGGCGGTGGGCATGCTTGGTTTATTTCCCTCTGCCAGTGACGGCTTTGACTTACTGAAAAAGGCTAAGGAGAAGGTAGAGGAAAAGGCCGAGGAAAAAACCGACGAAGAGATGGATAAGATTCTGGAGAGCAAGGAAGAAGAAGAAAAAAAGGAGGAGCAGAAAACCGAGGCTTCCAGCGATACGGTCGAGGATATGACCCTCTACACCAAGTATGATTTTGTTCCGGGCGACAAGGTCATCTTCTACGATGACATGAGTGGAGAAGAAGTAAGCGAATTCCCCCTTCGCTGGAGACTTGACAGCGGCGTCTATGAGGTGGTCAAACTGGGTAAGGAGTTCTGGATAATGTGCACGAATGGGGGCTCCATTCGTCCTAAAATGCCGGATGCGCCGCTACCACCCAAGTACACTGTGGAGTTGGAGTTTTATAATCACGGTCCCAAATTTTCCAACAGGAGATTCGAGATCCACTGGGTGGATAGTAATGGTCGGAATATTGGAAGCTTTAAATCCTATGGGCAAGCAACTAGCCTTACAATCAATGGCAAGAGTCTGGCCAACAAGAGACTATCCAACAGCCTCACCAAAGGTGTCCACACCATGCGGATCATGGCCACCATTCGCTCGATCAAGTGCTATATCGATGAGGTGCGAGTCGCCAATGTGCCGAAAGTAGAGAATTTCAATCCGGTTGGTTTTCGTTTGGGGCATGACTATTGGAACATTCCCAAAAGTCCGATACTGTTTAGAGGATTCCGTTTTGCCGAGGGAGGCAAGAGCATGAGAGAACAACTGGACGAAACAGGCAAGATCGTCACCCACGGCATTCTCTTTGACACTGATTCCCACAAGATCAAAGGAGAATCATACAAAACGCTCCAAGGGATTGGCCAACTTTTGGAAGACGACCCCGAATTGCGACTGTCAATCGAGGGACATACGGACAGTGACGGTTCGGATGAGCATAACTTAACCCTGTCACAGAATCGGGCCAATTCGGTGCGGGATTATCTTATCTCGACATATAATATCGAACCAGATCGACTGGAGGCAAAAGGCTGGGGAGAATCAAAGCCGATCGATACCAACAACTCCCCGGAGGGAAAAGCAAACAACCGCCGGGTTGAGCTGGTCAAACTGGATTGATACCGAAAAAGTCGACTCGCTACTTTTTATTGATTAAGTTAAACTGATGATAGCAAGAATTTTATTGAATGAATCATCAATTTAGCTGATACAGGAAAAAATGTGAGCTTGGCTAAAGAGCAAAATGGGATATAAATTCCAGATTCCAGCCTGACCCTAATTTTCTTTGTATTAACAGATTGTAGTTTAAAAAGGGGTTTACAATGGTAGATCCTAAGGTTAGCCAAGAGTATAAGAAATTACGTATTAGACGTGATCAGGTATTAAAATATATTGAGGGTGGTGAACTTGATCTTAAAAAGAAATTGGAAGAGTTGGATAAAAGTCGTATCCTCCTCATGACTAAAATCAGAAGAGCACTTGTGGATATTAAAGTAGGTGATGAAAGTGAGAGAATAAAAAGCAATGTTCGAGTAAGAGGGTTCAAATCAAAATTGCAAGAAATGGACGAGGAAATCCGTGATACTAAAATTTTAGTTAAAGCTTTACCAAAAGAGTTAAAAGAAGTCAACCAACAGATTTCTGGGATGGAGGAAAAATATGGGGATGAGCTATAGAGACCTATAAAAAGAGAAAACCTCTCCATTTATTGTTTTTCCTTTGGACAAGAAAATGAGTTTTGAGATTCCAACCCACCCCCGATTTTCCCTAAAAAATTCAGATTTCAATCTGGTTATCTAACTAAATAATGTATTTTAAATGTTTAATTCTTTAGTTATACTAATACTTATTTCTTCATGGAATTCTTATTTCCTGAACGATTCTGGTGCACGAACTATGGGATTGGGTGGTGGATTAATGCCAGCAATTAACGAACTTGAATCCACAAGTTTTAATCCAGCGGGATTAACACAAATTGATAATTTATTAGTTTCTATTGGATGTAAATTAACAGACGGCGAGGTATACTTCTGGTCTGAACCTGATAGGATACTTTTCAAGACCTCTGAGTTCTTACCCACATTTGTAGGTGTTGCATTTCCCATAAGAGAAAATTCCAATTTATGCATTTCTCTATCAATCCCTTACAAGAAAAGACAAACTTCAGATTGGTTCAAAGAGACTACGCCAATCCATCCAGAAGGTACAGGTAGATACTATCGTATAATTGAATCCAAGAGATTTTATGCTCTAAATACTTCTTTTGCATGGAAGTTAAAGGAAAATTTATCTGTAGGGATAGGTCTGTCATGGTTATTAGAACAGTATAGATCATCCTTACAATTCCGAAACAATAACACCTATAATCATGATTGGATACAAAGTCAACAAATGGGTATTGAGATGATTTTGGGTTTACTCTATGAAATAAATAATTCATTCAAAGTGGGAACAAGTTTAAGGAAAGGCTTTGTCAGGGGACATTATAATCAGACCTATATGAAGGCTAAATCAGAAAATAAATTAATTAATTTTACTAAACAAACAAGCGAAATGCCGGAAGAGGAAACGTTACCTCTGATGGTTTCTCTGGGCTTAGGATATCAGGTGTCAAGAAGACTACTTCTGAACTTTTCATTGGAATTCATTGGATGGAGTGGTGTGTCTCATAAACTCAATGGTAAACCAGATATTCCAGACTATTTAAAAGATGTTTTAAGATTACATTACAGTGCCGAATACAAATTATCAACTATTGCTCTTCGTATTGGTCTATATACAGACCCCTATTTATTTGAGGCAGATGCAAAAAGAGATCAGGTATTCTTAACGGCTGGATTGGGGTTCGAATTTAAATCTATCATATTAGACCTTGCAGCAACAAGTAGCAGATTAATCGTCCCAAGTGAGAAAAGAGAAAACAATTATCTTCTCTCATTGACATATAAAGGGTTTTGATTATAGTTTTCAGGGGTAGGAAATTTAATCTTAATAGAAATAAATCTATAGAAAACTTATACTCAAGTAGATAGACGGGATTATAAATTCCAGATTCCAGCCTGACCCCAACTTTCATAAGTTTCGTTGGTTATTACTGGGAAAAAATTGTATTGTGAAATAAAAGGAAGTGATTAATAATGAAATTTAAAATCTTGCATAGAATTCTCTTTCTATGTATTTTAACACTATTATTAGTATTTCTTTCCTGTCTAATAACTGAGTCAGGAAAGATTATTTCGTTGAAAGAAGCCGAAGGGATAGTTCTTACACAGATATTGGAAGATAATACAGAAGGGAAAGTCGTCTATGAATTGCAGACCAAAATGAAGCCCTGTACTATCGTTAGAAATGGAATTATTACAAATGGGAATGAGTATACGGTGGAAAAAGACTGTTGGTTCTTTTTTATCGACGATGTCCCTGGAGCAAAATGGATGCATCCATGTCGTTATGTTTTTGTTTACTGTTGCGGCGGTGAGTATAAAGTCATAGATGAGGAGTGGCCACCTGACAATTTTTATAATCTGGTAGTAGTAGGGTTTTGATAAATGAAGAAACAAATGGGAGCCAGGCTATAGAGCAAACTGGGATTACAGATTCCAAATTCCAGTTTGACTCCAATCCAACATGCAGGGGATGAATCTGAAATCTGAAGACCTGACCCTAGTTCTGTTTTTCAATGTTGTTTTTTTAATATGGAATAGTTTGTAAAAAACCAAAGGAGTTATTATAATGGAAAAATATACACAAAAAGAAAAGGAAAGGATAATCAGAGCTTATTGGTCTAAAAGACTAATAACGTGTCCAAAATGCCGCGCCAAAGTTATATGTAAAAAAGTCAATCCACCTAATCAGATATTATGGTTGATAAAGTGTGAGTGTAAAAGGTGTGGGATGCAGTTTGAGTGGACTCCAGATGAAGATAAAGTACTACGGAAAAAACCGAAACTGCCTAAAGGTAAAGTTGTAAAACCAAAAAAGACCCGTTACATCTGATAGTAATAATGGTATAGAATAATAGGACAAGAACAGAAATAAAAAATATAAGGGGGTTAGTGGATTATACATCAATTCGGCAGATGCAAGATAATTAATGGAAGTCCAACTTTAGAGCAAAATGGGTTTACAAATTCCAGATTCCAGTCTGATACTAATCCAACATGCAGGAGATGAATCTGAAATCTGAAGACTTAACCCTAGTTCTGTTCTTAAATTACTCAAAAAGGAAAGGAGGTGATTAAACAAAGGTGTTTTTATTGCCAGGTCGTTAGTAAGAACATTATAAAAGGAGGTGATTCGAAATGAAAAAGATGTTGTCTTGTCAGTATCTGTTAGGAATTACATTCCTAGTAGTTTTGGTTATTCTACAAAGTGCTATTTTTGCCAAGGAATACGCTGTGTTAATATCTGGGTGTGACCCCGACTCGCCTGAAGCAAGTACCAACAGGTTTTGGAATGATCCTTTCCTAATGTGGGAGATACTGGTCGAAAAGCGAGGATGGAGCGATGAAGACGTATATGTTATTTGGGCTGATGGTACAAATTGGAGTCAGAATCAAAAAGACTACGCAGATCGTTATCAACATTTGCCATCTATTGTAGATTATGCAGCGACAAGGGATAATATTCAATATGTGTTTAATTTACTTGAATCGCTAATGACGAGTGAGGACTTCCTGTATATATGGACCAATGGACATGGTGGAGTAGATAATGAAGTAAATCCGCAGCATGCAAGCCTTGCCCTAATATGGTCACGTGAGGAAGTCTGGGATTGGGAATTTGCCGATTGGATCAGTGATATACCACATGCCTATCGTGTTATTGTGATGCAACAATGTAAGAGTGGAGGGTTTGTTGATGACTTAGAGAATGACAGTACAGTTGTAGTCACTTCTTGCTCCCTATCATTAAATTATGGTACATCTTGGGCTTGTGACGATGTACGTTTTCGAAATGGTACTTACGTAGAAGGTTCAGAGAATGAAAGAATTGAAGGGTGTACATATCATCATGATGAATTCGTTTTCCATGTTATGAATGCATTTTCTGGAGTCAAACCTGATGGTGGTGACCCCGTAGGATTTTATGACTGGGATGTTAACAGCAGAGCTTCAGTATGGGAATCATACGATTATGTATATAGATATGATAGTAGAGATACAATTTGGGTACACGATCCCAGGCCTAGGTGCCTTGCTATTACTAATTATTCGGATCCTGGTGATATAGGGCAGAAGATCTTCCTTGAGAAAACTCCTTTAGCTCCTACCGGGTTCGACTATGTATTCGGTATCAACGGAGGAGTCTTCGTTCATTTAACCTGGGACAATAACATTGAGATCGACCTTGATGGCTATAATGTCTACAGAAATGGAGTTAAAATCAATAGTGGAGTTGTTACAGTAAGTCAATATGACGATCACGATGTCGAGCCGGGTGGAAGATACAGTTATAAGATTACAGCCTTAGATTGGGACGAGAATGAGAGTGATTACTCAGAAGATATTTATGTTATAGTACCCAATTTCATTTTTGCTGCGGGGAAGTCAGAACCATCGCCGTATTTGGTACAGAGAGAAGGATATTATGAATGGGGAGAGACACCATATAAGACAGTCGACTATCATCCAGATAGCTTGGTCTATTGTATCACAGGATTAAATCCCGATAAGCAATATAAAATGGGTATCCTATATTATGAACCACCTAATACCACATATGAACGAATTCAAACTCTTAATATAGACGGGATTCAAATCCATGGTCATATTGAAATTCCAGAAACTCCAATTCTCATTTGCCGCTGGATACCAAGAACTATGTATCTCGATAATGAAATCCATCTGAACATAAGCCGAGTACAAGGAGAGAATGCGATAGTATCTGACATTTATATCTGGGAGCATGAAGCTGGTGGTGGCTCACAAACAGCTGGTGAAGATATTTCGGGGGTTGATCCATCTCCTTTGTTGCAGAACAATCCTAATCCTTTCAAATTCGAAACCATAATTCAGTATTACTTAACAGCTAAGAGTTCTGTAAATATTGCAGTTTACGATATCACAGGTAAATTAGTAAGGACATTAGCTCAGGATATATATGATGCTGGCTATCACCAAATCACTTGGGATGCCAGGGATGATAAAGGGTATGAAATTGCTGGTGGGGTTTATTTCTGTAAACTTCAGACTGGGAATATAGTGACTACTAAGAAGATGGTTGTAATAAGATAGTATCACATAACGAGGTATGGACAGTCCTTATATAAGGAGTTTATATAATAATACCTTGTAAGAAATAGTTACACTATCTAAGAGATTTTATTTTAATGCTTGCAAGCTTGATTATATATAATGAATAACTGAATTATCTTTAGTTATTAGATAAGTAATCCAATTTCATTATTTCTACCTATACCTTTTAATCAGGTGTCTCTGTAACTTGAGGGGATGAGATATACGCTTTGCTACAACATATTCAATAGATGCTAAATTACATCTATTGCACCAGGAGTATCTTATCTCCACAACCCATTTTACTATATAAATATCAAAAAGCTTACCAAAATTCTACTTGACTTATCAATATTTCTGTATTAAAATATATAAAAGAGATTAGATAGATGACTTTTCAAATGTAATTCAACTGAAATGAACAATGAAAAGATTTGGTACATATTGTATATTTTTATGCATTGGATTGTTCCCAATCACACTTCATAGCTGGACAATACCTATTAATATCTCCAATACTCCTGATGGTCGTTCAAGGTATCCTGCGATCGCTGTCAATAAATATAATCGTGTTTATGTTGTCTGGAGTGATGACTATCAGACTGACTGGCATAGAAATAATATATACTCCTGCTATAGTGACGATGGTACAACATGGTCTGAACCTATCCTTATCTCGGGAGATTCAACTGATTGGCTTTCTATATCTGATGCTGCCTGTGATATCTTTGGTAATCCTCATGTAGTATGGGATGATTGGGTAGGAAGTATAGACATTTATTACAGCAAGTGGGAAAATGGTTCCTGGACACCGGAAATGAACCTATCAAATTCTCCAGACAAAAGATCCCAAACTGTGAATATAGTTATTGATTCAAAAAATATAATACATGTAGTATGGCAAGAGGGAACGTATCTTGGCTATGGTGACATCGTACATCGATATTATGATAGAGCATTTTGGTCTGATACAATCAACATATCCCATAATCCACAGCCCTCGGGAAATCCTGCTATAGCTATAGATTTAGAAGATTGTATTCATGTTGTATGGGGAGATAGTGATGAGGATGGAGGAGGTATTTTCTATAGTAAGTTCGATGGTATTTCATGGTCTGAGCCGTCCCGAGTCCCTGACACAGAAAACGGCTGTGACGCATCAGTAGTGGCTGATTCCTTGGGTTATCCTCATGTTGCATGGACCGAGATATTGGCTCCTCAGGATGAGGAGATTTACTATAGTTATTATAATGGTTCATTTTGGTCTAATCCTATCAATATCTCGCACAGTACAATGACTTCCGTTGGGGGTCAGGACATTGCGATCGACTCTCTCAACAATATTTATCTCGTTTGGTTAGAAGGTCTAGCAGGCATGGGTCGAAGTGACATTTATTTCACTTGTGTAATCAGTGATGCTGTATCTAAAAAAGTCAATATTTCTGATACGCCTGATAATGTATCAAATTATTCTGACATAACAGTTGACCCAAATGGCAACATTCAAGTAGTATGGAGTGAAGGATTTCCAATGGACGAAATTTACTATACTTGCTATTCTCAGACTTTAGTAGATGAGCAGAATGGGGATATTTTTTATGTCACCGAATTCTTACAGAGTCAACCGAACCCATTCAGGGAGAGAACAGTTATCAGTTATAAGTTACCAGTTATCAGTGAAAACAATTTACGCCTTACGCCTTACGCCTTACGTATCTACGATATATCAGGTTGTCTCATCCGCACCTTTAATCTGTGTAATCCCTGCAAATCTGTGGAATCTGTGATTTGGGATGGAAGAGATGATTCAGGCAAAAAAGTCCCCAGTGGTGTATATTTTCTTAAGTTTAAAGCCGGTGAATACACTTTAATCAGGAAAATGTTAAAAGTGAGATAGTAATTAAGTAATTGAGTTATTAGTAATCAGTTATCAGTTAAAAGAACTTTCAGGGTCGCCTATGAAAAAGTTGCAGACACTTGAATAAAATTCAAATCTGAAGACCCGACCAAATTCTTCTAAATGTTTAAAATTTAAATTGCTCTATCAAATGTTCGTAAGGAGGTTAATATGCCTAGAAGGTGCAACACTAACGCAAACGGTCGGTCCTTTTCTTATGAATTAGTCGATGCGGTCTGGGAGAAGGGACACAAGGTCAGGGGTAAGAACCCCAATATGTATCGACGTGACGAATGTGGCAATCTAATCTACAAGCCCTCCTACGGGAATGAAACACCCATGGGGTGGGAAATTGATCATCGGAAACCTGTAGCCAAAGGTGGGACAGACCACATGAACAATCTCCGCCCTCTTCAGTCTGAAGCAAATGCGGTAAAAGGTGACAAATATCCTTGGAACTGATGAGTAAGACTTGAAGCGTTGTGGATAATTCGTTGTGGCTGTGAAAAGCGTAATATACGTTTTGCGTGGAGTCCAGACAAACACAAAGAACTTCAAAAAGAATCTATTAACTTATATGATTTGAGGCATACCGAGGGTTTAGATTAAGCCCTAATTTTAATTGATATACTAAAATATGAACTTGTTTGAATTCATAGCTGCATTAGTCGGGGCACTAGCGTGGCCCGGTCTGGTACTCGCTCTTTTTCTTATATTTCGGCAACCACTTGCTGAACTGATACCCTTTTTAGAGAGACTCAAGTACAAAGACCTAGAGCTAAATTTCAGCAAGCGTGTTCGCGAAGTTGCTATAGAGGCGGATGCAGTAATAACAACTGAAGAACCCGTAGCTGTTGACGAGCAACTTGAAGAGCTGGTTGATATTTACCCTCGTGGTGCTATCATAGAGTCGTGGCTGTTAGTTGAAAATGCAACTGTGAATGCTGTGCGCGTTAATAAACTAATTATAACTGAAAGGGATATGAAATCACCTTCGAGACTTGTAAGAGTCCTTGAAGCAGCAAAAATTATTAATAAACAGCAGGCCGCACTCTTACATGAGTTGCGCTATATTAGGAACGCTGCGGTTCATGTTACAGATCTTTCCCTGAGTCCAAATGCAGCTCGTGAGTATGTGAAAACAGCTACAAGGGTCGCTATAGCGCTGAAATCTAAGACAAATTAGAGGCTGGTAGATATCGACACAATTGAATACTATGAAATGGGAGAGACTGGGTTCGCCTATGAAAAAGTTGTATACACCCTGAATAATAAATAGTAAAGCGTTCCTCTGAATTGTGATGAGAGATATTTGGAGAGAGTATGCCGATAATTAAAGAAAATAATCTGAAAATCCTGGAAAAGCCCACTGTTTTCATACTAGGTGCTGGCGCAAGTAATCCATACGGTTTTCCCCTGGGTGATGAACTCAAGGATATAATATTAGCCCAGCTCAACACTACAGATCCACTAATAAAAAAGCTAAATGTAAGTGCAGCATTAGTAAATGAATTCTGGAAATCCCTTCGCTCTACTTTCCATCCTAACATTGACATCTTCCTAGAGAAGCAAACAAACTTTCGGGAACTAGGTTCACACATATTAGCTATAACAATAATGCTACTTGAACATAAAAGCCATCTGTTTCCCCAAAAAGATTGGTATGGTGATTTGTACAACACTCTCGAATTAGAGAACGAAGAATCTGATACAGCCAATCTCGTAATCGTCACTATCAATTACGATCGGTCCTTGGAACATTTCCTTACAGGAAATATCAACTACAACTGTCAGGAAGATTTAAAGGATCTCGCTCATGAAAACCGAAGAAAAATCAAAATAGTCCACGCCCATGGGAGTTTAGGCAAGTATCCAAACGTTTATTACGGTCCTAGTCCTACTGATATAGAAGCAGTAAAGAATGCTGCTGCCAGAATAAAAATTGTTTCGGATCGCTTGGAGGACTCGCCAGATTTCAAGGAAGCACAGGTTACTATCTCACAAGCTGAGCATATCATATTTCTCGGTTTTGGTTACGACGTCAGAATACTTGATACACTACTTGCAAAGACGGATCTCAAAGGAAAGAAGATATATGGTACAACATATAAATTAGACAAGAAAAAAAGGGGCTTTTTAGCTGATTACTTTGACAATCAAATCACTCTTGGAGACAATAACCAAGGTTGCCAGGCTTTCCTTAAACTTATTGGGTTGACCAGATAAGAACATAGAGTGTGACAATGAAGTCAAGTATAGAAATTAAGCACTGCAAGAAATAAGACCTGGAGTTATTAGCGTTAGGTGTTAAGCAAAGTACTCACTGTAACTTGAAAGGAGAAAATATAGATAAAGCCAGAAGTGATGAATAGATAAATCATGAAAAAACTTGACTTTTTTAGATTAGTTTGACCCTAATTTTCAATAAAACACCTTTTCAAAAATTTCTTGACATTTTACGTATTGGGTAGTAAAATTATAAAGGGAAGGATACCCCCATCTGCTGGTAGTCATGTGAACTTGAGTTCGGATATAACATATTAAGTAAAATTGGGAGCAAATAACATAGTGATTTTAATAGTGAGGTGAAGCTATGAATAACGAAAAAATTGAGGAACTGCTTGAAGCAATTAGACATTTGGAAAGGCAAGTTTCTGGGCTATCAGAAAGGCTTAGCTTTTACGAAAATATTCTGAGAAAATACGGATTCCCACCATCTCCGCCGATTGATAAAGAAGAGGTTGAAATATATTTGAGGAAGTGGAGGGAGAATAGGCAAAAAGAAGGCACTCTACTTGAAAAGTGGATGGGAGAAAACAGAGAAGCAATTGTTTCCACAAGAAAAATTATTCAAACATATGAAATATCACCACAGGATGCGACTTTGCACCTTTGTTATAACCTTATGCACGTGACAGGCTACCTTGCGACCAATAGCCTATTAGGATCCTGTGAATGCGGGGGGCAGCTACAATTGTTAGTCAAAGATGATACTATATATATTACTTGTGCAAAATGCGGTAGGTGGCTTTGGCAGGGGTTAAAGCATGAATAAATATAATCAAGAGTGGTGGACTAGAGAAGTTAAATCGAGATGCATAGATGAACAGAGGAAAACAAATAAATTCATAAAATCAAACGTTAGGTTTAGAAGTCTGTTCGTTCTATCTTTTGTAGTCATGGCAGTAGGTATTTCTATAGGATTTCTCTTTAAAAGCACCGACACCTCAATCCTGACCGGTAAAATGGCTGACAATAATGCAGTCATTATTTTGAAAGATACTTACTATGGGGTTTCTGCAAATGTTATACGGAGTGTCGAAACTTTAATTATGTTTATCGTTGGTATCATGGTTGGGTTTTCAATTGATGAATACAGAAACAGAAGCACAATAATAGAAGAAGCCTGCCTTTTAAGACCCCATAAGCTTGAAGAAATTGTCAAAGAGTTAGATAATAAAGGCGAGATAAATCATTCACAAGCTCTAAGTTGCATTCCGCATATTCAAAATGGTGCTGCTCAAATGAGTAAAAGTGGTGACGAAGGTATTACTGCTTTGAAGGATGTAGTTAGTAATATTGTTAAAGAGATAAAATAATGATAATTATGATTAGTTATCTTTTGTCCACGACTTAAGATAACACATATCAAAGGCAATTTGTAAAAATTTCTCTAATGGCGGGTTTTTCATTTAGGCAAGAAAATAAAGTTACAAATTCCAGATTCCAGCCTGACCCTTAATTTTACACTTGACTTTTTATCCTTTTAATATTATAATGTAATTGGGTCAAATGGTTCTATATATTAATATATATTTAGATCATGGTGAAGACCGAAGAAGAGGATAAGTAGAGTATAAAAAAGTAGCCTGTCCCCTTTTTCCTTCTTCCGAAAGAACAACAAACAATGGGCAACGACTATAAAAACATTAATAACTATACAACAAAAATTTGAAAAAGTAAAGTAAAAATCGGATGCATCTACATAATATTTGACTAATTTACCTAACCAATACTTATAGCTAATAAAACTGTCTATGAGTATTATACCAGGAGGAAAGATGAAAAGAATTAGCGATGTTGCTGGGGTGGTGAGAGCTACCTTTGTAGTCCTTTTAGGTTTGCTCATTATTGTTTCATGCGGCAAGAAAAAGACAACAGAACCTGATGACGCACCAGTTGTAGAGATCACTAATCCGGTTAACGGTTCATTTGTAAGCGGGACAGTCAACATTACTGCCGATGCTACCGATGACAATGAGGTTGACAGTGTTCAATTTTACATTGATGATACACTCAGGTCTACGTCAACAGCAGAACCTTATACCTATTCATGGGTGACAACCGGTCTTGAGAATAACTCATCCCACACTATTTACGCCATTGCTTATGATGCTGCTGAGAACGAGAGCGTTTCGGATACTATTTCAGTAGTTGTTGTAATTGAAGGCATACTTAAATGGCGATACTCAACAGGCGGTATTGTGCGTACTTCGCCGGCGATTGGTGCTGATGGTACGATCTATATCGGGTCCAATGATAATTCTCTCTACGCATTAAACCCCGATGGAACATTTAAATGGTCTTACTCAACAGGCAGTTTTGTGTATTCTTCGCCAGCAATTGGTGCTGATGGTACGATCTATGTCGGGTCCCATGATAATAATCTCTATGCGATAAACCCCAATGGTACCTTAAGATGGTCTTACTCAACAGGCAATAGTGTGTATTCTTCGCCGGCAATAGGTACTGACGGCACGATCTATGTCGGGTCATATGACGATAATCTCTATGCGATAAACCCCAATGGAACATTTAAATGGTCTTACCAAACAGGCTTTGTTGTGTATTCTTCGCCAGCAATTGGTGCTGATGGTACGATCTATGTCGGGTCCCATGATAATAATCTCTATGCGATAAACCCCAATGGTACCTTAAGATGGTCTTACTCAACAGGCAATCGTGTGTATTCTTCGCCGGCAATAGGTACTGACGGCACGATCTATGTCGGGTCATATGATAATTCTCTCTATGCGATAAACCCCGATGGAACATTTAAATGGTCTTACTCAACAGGCAATAGTGTGCATTCTTCGCCGGCAATAGGTGCTGATGGTACGATCTATATCGGGTCCAATGATAATTCTCTCTACGCATTAAACCCCGATGGAACATTTAAATGGTCTTACTCAACAGGCAGTTGGGTGTCTTCTTCGCCGGCGATTGGTGCTGATGGTACGATCTATGTCGGGTCATATGATAATAATCTCTATGCGATAAACCCCGATGGCACCTTAAAGTGGTCTTACTCAACAGGCAGTTTTGTACGTTCTTCACCAGCAATTGGTGCTGATGGTACCATCTATGTCGGTACTAGCGATTATTATCTCTATGCAATTCAGGGTTTAGGATCTCTTGCAAATACTCCTTGGCCAATGTTCCACCACGATTTGAAACATACTGGAAGGGTAGATTGAGTGATTTGAAGGGTCAGGTCTTCACATTTCACATATAAATCCTTTCCCTCAGTTGAAACAAGAAGATTGTAAAGGATAGAAACTTTCAGGGTCAGGTCTTCAGATTTCAGTTATTAATTGATACTATAAGTAAAATTTCTATCAGTTCTCAATAAGATTTTATAATACAGGAAGTTATAAGGATACTTTGGTTCTTAACCACTAAGTGTGG
>JAGMCL010000065.1 GCA_023129165.1 Caldifarciminota bacterium
GCACTGAAATATCGAATCAGTAAAGACAACATGTCTATACACAACTCCAGTTACAATGGCGTTATCAGGGTCATCTTCCATCTGCTCACAACCTAAAATAGGCAAAAGACAGAGCAGTAAAATAAGCGCCTTCTTCTTCATTCCACCTCCTTTTATTTACAAAAAATATTGTTAAAAATCTATACCACAGACCTGCCCCACAACCTTCTATCGTCCGTCAAACGACGGACTCCTACCTTAATTTACTATTTTCGATTGTCGATTTACGATTGCCTTTTTCCTTTTACCTTTTCCTTGTCTCTCTTCAATATTCAATCGTTTACCCTGCCTGCCCTGTGAAATGAGTATCTATTTCATCAGGTGCTTGTCCTGTAGTATAGCGCACAGGGTGAAATGAGAACCTATTTCATCAGGGTCAATATTCAATTGTCAATCTTCCCTCTTACCTCTTCTCGCAAGGCTGAAGCCTTGCCCTACTCTTTTCCCTTATCGCAACCAGGAGGTTGCTCCTACCTATCGTCCGTCAAACGACGGACTCCTACCTCCTGATACTCTGATAATCTGATATTCTGCCTACTGATCTGCTGATATCCTGATATACTCTGGTACTCGTCCTACGCCCTATTTATCCCGCTTGCCATATGTAATTATTTTGTTTATATTACATCGTGGCCTGCCCTGTAGTAACAATGTACGGGGTGGAATTAAGTATCTATTCCACTGGGACGCCCTATTTATCCCGTGAAATGCGTAGCATATTTCACTAGGACGCTCTACGCTAACCCTATTCACTAAATATTGTTCTTATCTCAAATTCGGTAATTTCAACCCCGCTGGCTTCACTGGTCTTTGTAAAAGATAATTCAACTCCTGAAAAATGCGGGGAATCCTCGAGTCTTTTTAGAAACTCAGATGTTCCAAGATTACTTCCAGTTATCCCCTTTATCAAGAGGGCAAAGCTCCTTTCGCCTCCTTCTTCACTTAGATACGTAAGCCATGTATAAGGAGGTAATATACGGTTTAATTCGTCTAATAACTTAACCCTGGAATATTTTCCTTCTTCTAATTGCTCTACAATCTGAATTCTCTTTCTAATTTCCTGCCTTTTCTTTTTCAAGTCATCCAGGAGTGCCATTCTCTCCATCACAGTTGTTTCCTGAACCCTTAATGATTTTATTTTATATCCAAAATTACCCACACCCATTGCTGTTAGAATATATATTAGAGCCAGCACAAGAAAAGTTAATCCTCCTGCCCACAAAGGAAAGCTCCCTTTGAGTAGAGAAACCAACTTCTGTTCTTTTTTGGGTCTCATTTCAACTGGAAGAAGATTCACACCTTCATTCCTGAGACCAAGAATAGCAAGACCAAATGCTATATCGTATCTATTGGGTAGTTCAATGGTCGTTTCAGTTGACATACCCACAAAAGGGTCACCTATTTTACAAACAACCTCGGTAGCATTTTGTATGGACTCGCTCAAACCTGGGATAGTTGCACCCTCACCTGTAAGAATTATCTCTTCACACTTCAAACCGTCTGCCTTAATAAAAGCCTTGACCTGCTGCACAATACTACGGTTATTATAGTTTAATGTCTTAGCAACCCTCTCTGTTATAGAACCCTCACCAAGAATAATCGGCACTGCTTCATCAACGGGTATTTGCTGCTCTTTGGCAATACTCTTCAAGTAAACATCGACTCCTGTCCTTACATCTAAATAATTATTGAATACGCCGTCTCTAATTGATATGACATTAGTTCTATCACTGCATAAACTCACTATTAAATAGTCGCCCTTATCTGGAATGAGCCCGTTTATACGAAAGAGCTTAGCAAGCACAACAGGAACCATGCTTATAATTACAGGCTTGAGATCTACATCTTGAATTATACCAAGTATAGAATATATCCTATCTTTCTTGGCTGCTGCTATAACAACCCTATTTGGCTTTCCCTTTAACGTCATTGTATCATAGCAGACATCCTCAATATCATAAGGTATATTGGCTGTTGCAATATCCTTTTTCTTTCTTTCTATTTCCCTCTCCTTAAATTCTGTCTCTACTGATTTAATAAGAACATCCCTGCCTGATGTAATCAGTGCAACATCCTTATCTTGAGTATCCTCAGTCTGGAATTCCTTGATAAATGAACTTATTAAATCAACAAGTGTAGTATCATCCATCACCTCTCCATCAACTATTACGTCGAGAGGAAGTTCTTTCAACCCGACTTTCTTAACATTATATCCCCCGGTAGTTTTTTCAACTTGAACGACTTTAATAAATCTACTACCTATATCAAGTCCAAGTATTTTTTCTGTGGTATAAAAGACAGGTCTGGCTAAAACCTCTTTTATCCTACTTATCTCCATTTCTCTCCCCCTTCAAAACTAAGAATATACATATATATCAGCAAATAAGGTAATCCTCCTTTGGTCTTATCTTCTTTTAAAATATCCTAATTCTTATCTGTTTCTATGTTATCTTTTACAGTGACTTGCTCCTCATCCTCTGTTTTCAAACCAAGAGCCTCTTTGGCAAGAGTTAGGGTTATTTCCTCTTTCTTGTATTCAGCAAGAGAGATAATCTTATGAAGTAAACCAAGGACCCCTCTTACACTGCCTGGTCCTTCTTTGGCAATATATTCAATAATATCATCTGAAATCTTCTTGTCCCCAACATGTTTCTTCAAAATTGCCATCTTGGTCTCGAAAACAGGCTCCTTTATCTCAACTACTACACCTGATGCAAATCTTGATGTAAGTCTCTTCATCAACTCTGTTAATTTTTCAGGAGGTCTATCACTGGTTAAAACTATCTGACACTTGCGGTGACTTAGAAGGTCAAAAATATGGAAAAATTCCTCCTGTGTCCTCTCTCTTCCAATAAGAAACTCTACATCGTCAAGAAGTAAAACATCTATTGTGCTATATTTATCCTGGAATTCCTTAAGTGTATTTTCCTGAATTGCAGTAAGAAGTCTATTAACAAACTTCTTTGCAGATGTATAACAGAAACTTCTTTCTGTAGAATCATTCTTTACATAGTTTCCAACTGCATTTAGAAGATGCGTTTTTCCAAGTCCAACATCACCCCATATGAAGAATGGATTGTATTCATCATTGTAACTCTTGGCAACAGCAAGCGCAAGGGAGTATGCGAATTCATTTCCACGGTCGACTACGAATTTATCAAAAGAAAATTCATCAACCAATGGAATTCCCTCCATAGTCTCTAAAAGCGGGAAAAAAGTAAGCTTCCCTTCCCCCCTTCCTGCATAAAAAACCTCTATCGCCTTTTCTATCTGACTCTTTTTGCTTGCAAAGGGTAAAATCTCATAATCTGTAATATGTGAGATAAACTTGATTATATTCTGATTTAAAGGATTGATCATCGAGATGGCAATTGCATCCCTTGCCTTTCTAACTGGTATTATTAATAAAGATTTCGCAACACGTGCGGGAATGATTCTGACTGCTTCCTCATCTATTTCCATTTTATCGAGGTCAATGGTGCGACAGTCGTAGTCGTTTATAAGAAATTCAATCCATTTATCCTCATCAAGTGCCCCAATATCAAAAAGACAGAATTCGAGTTCCTTACCCTCATTTCTCTGCACTTGGAGAGCTTCTTTGAGTTGAGAAGCGGATATAATCCCCTTCTCCTTTGCCTTATCCCACATACCCTCAGTCATACTATCTTCCTTGTGTAAGATAAAATTAATAAATAATATGTCACTTAAAATGACTAAAGTCTTGGAAATGTATAAATGGTTTTCACATTATGACGTAAATCCTATTCAAGAGTCAGTTGCCTTAATTGGATTATCTTTTCCTCTATATCTTTGTAATATATATCCCTTATATAAACATTCTCATAAGATTCAATTGCCTTTTCAAGTTGACTCATCTTCTCGTAGGCTCTGCCCAGATTATAGTATAGTCTTACGGATATTGGAGAAAACTCTTCAGCCAACTTTAACGCCTCCTTAAATTCTTTTATTGCACTTTCTACTTCTCCTGTATCAAAATATAGAAGACCAAGTATTTCCATCTCCTTTACTGGTGCCTTTGTATCCTTCTTTGCCTTTTCAAGTTCTTTCCTGGCATATTCCAGCAATTCCATCTCTATAAAGACCACACCAAGGGTAAATGGTTCCTTCTCGTCAATACAATCTCTGCTAATGTCTAACTTAAGAACATCTTCTATAAGCATAATTTATATCCCTGTTGCTTCTTTATTCACTCCCTATGCTAAATAAACGATAGTGCTTGATTACAGTATTATCAATCTCGCTCTTTGGTGCAACCATTGCTATGACTTTTAGTCCTGTTTCATCCTCTACAGTGGATATTGCCTCCTTGTCAATGGGGTTTGCCATGGCAATAATTATATATTTATTGTTAGATTTGATGGGAATCAGAGAATACTTCTTGGCTGTTCCTCTCGAGACAAGAGCTAATGGTCTTTTATCAACTATAGAATCCGGATTGTATAAAGGAAACCCGAGTATTCTTACAAATATCTTTACAAGCTCCATCTCACCCAATGACTCACACTGAATTAGGCTCTTTTCTATTTCCCCACCTTTCTCCCATTGATGCTCCATCGCCTTGTTAAGGTCATCTTTTGAGATTATCTCTTCCTTTAAGAGTAAATTTACTAATCTTTCTTTTGTTTTAAGCTGTAACATACTTTTTAATTGTCTGTGCCAGGCTAATATACATCTTAATCTCTTCAACTATATCACTGGACATCGTTTTTTTCTCAATTAAATTATTAAAAATTCTAATCGCAAGTCGTGGTTTATGGTTCTCAAGAAAACACAAACCCAGGAGTTTCAGTTTCTCTATATCGTTAGGTGAGTCTCTAAGTGGTTTCTGCAATACAGCTATTGCCTGCTTATGGAGTTTGAGATTCCTGTAAACCTCTATCTCTTCATCTCTATTTCTCGTATCTCCTTCTTCAATATACCCCTTGATAGACCTTATTGCAGAGAGTATAAATTCAGTATCTTCTTCTGTAAGACCCTCTACATTTATTCTGAAAAGTTTATCTAATGCCTCAATCTTGAGATTCGCCTTAATATAGATATTCTTTACCTTTTCTAAAAGTAGGTCATGGCCTGCAAGTAGCGTTATCATCTCCTGGTACTCATTTATATATTTCTTGAGGTATATAAGTTTTGAATCCTTACTCAAGTACGTGTTAAACCATCTTATTGCCTCGAAAGCAAGGTTGAGTTTTGTATTCAACTGTGCCAGCCTGAAATAAAGATCGGGTCTTTCTAAACCGTATCTAAGCATCTTACTACATATAGCAGTCCCACTATCATAAAGTTCTTCTTTTATATACAACTCTATCGATATCAAATAATTTTCTAAAGCAACAGTTTTTTCTCCCTTCTTCATGTACATATCACCGAGTCGGTTATATATGTCACCGCTTTCTCCACCTTCACCAATTATATCTTTATATAGTCCAATTGCTTTATCCCACTCCTTTTTCAACACATACTTCTGTATATCTATTTCCTTTATTCTATTAGTCCGCATAAGAAAATCAAATATTAAAAATAATACGCTTTCCTAAAGTTACGTGATTACAAATAAGACAACACCTGTCATTGCTAAACTTTGGAGTGCTGTGACCATGTCACAGCGGTGCATCAACACGGTTGATGCACTCCATAGAACACTCTATAAAGTCATTGCGAACGAACGCAGTGAGTGTGGCAATCTTATCAAAAATTAAAATTCCATATAAATTTTATTAACTTTTCTCCCCAGAAGGCGTAGATGAATGCACCTGCTGAGAGAAAGGGTCCAAATGGCACCTTCCTCCTTTTCATTGGAACGCTCACCACCAAACCAATTACCGCCCCGAAAAACAGGGTCAGGAGTACACCAATCGGACCAAGAAATGAGCCTATCATCCCGAGAAGTTTGATATCTCCACCACCCATTGCATCCTGTTTGAGTACCCACTTCCCAACAATTGCAAAAATATATAATAGCCCAATTCCTGTTGCAATCCCGATAATTGACCTAAACCAGGTAATTGTCCAGAAGCTCAACCCAAATCCAATTATCATACCCGATAGAGTCAGTACATCAGGTATCCTATTTGTATCAAGGTCGATGAATGAGATTGCTAATAGAAAAAGAAAGAGAATGAGAAATGAAAGAGTCCTGATACAGACACCAAACTGATAGAATGTAAACACGAATATAATTCCCGTAGTCAGCTCGATCAGTGGATACCTGATTGGAATACGAGCTTTACAGAATCTACATCTCCCTTTCAGGATAATATACGACAGGACTGGTATATTGTCATACCACTGTATTCTTTTCCCACATTCCTCACACTTAGACGAGGAGAGCCCTGCCGGGAGTTTCCTGGGAAGTCTATATATAACCACACCAAGGAAACTCCCGAAACAGGCACCGAGAATGAATAGTAGAAAGACCATTCGTTTTGCCGCCTTTTAGCTATGCATTATCCATTTTAAGTATAATATTAATCAGGAAGTCCGTCCCAATAAATAGTATCTTCATTCGCATGGATATACCGTGGTCCTGCGACTTTTATTACTTTAGCATCTATATCATATTCGCTAGCAGTGATCCAGTCGTAATCTAAATCTGTAAATGTCTGAGAGTCTACAGGCGGGGTAACATGTCGTCTTATTGTATCACGGAGTGCGGCGTAAGTAGCGACATTTGGAAAATGTCCCTCATATACAAAGAAAAGACCCAATCCCTCTCTTACGAGTGATATATCTGCTATAGCGGCATTTGTCCTTGCATCATCCTGTGCACCCATAAATCTCGGTATCAATATTGCTGCCAGGACTCCGAGGATGATCACAACGATCATCAACTCTATGAGTGTAAATCCCTTGTTGTTTCTCACGATTTTCACCTCCTTTCATATAAAATAACAACCACATAGTGCAAGTTTTTTAAACCCGCACAACCCTCTCAAGTAGTTTTCTATCACCACCCCCTTTAGTAAGATTAAATATCAATTAAACAATAAAACTTTTAAACCCAACAAACTCAATAAACACAATAAACCCAACAAACTCAATAAACCCAATAAACTCAACAAACTCAATTTTATTTTATCTGTCCTATAATATCAAACATTGGCAGATACATCGCCACAAGCATCACACCAACCAATCCTCCCATAAATACAATCATTATTGGCTCTATAACGGATGTAAGTGTGCTAACAGCAGCATCCACTTCCTCATCATAAAACGTAGATATATTTTCAAGCATATCAGGCAGTTGACCACTTTCTTCACCGGTTGCTATAAGCTGAGTAACCAGTGGGGGAAAGACACCGCAATCCTTCAAAGGTGTTACAATGCTCTCTCCTGCTGCAATCCTCTCTGCAGATAACAAGACAGCCTTTTCAACAACCTTGTTTCCTGACGTTTGTGCAGTGATACCCAGCGATTCAACTACTGGAACTCCACTTGTGAGCAGTGAACTCATTGTTACGGCAAATCTCGATATTGAAGTCTTTCTGATAAGTTCACCAAAAATGGGAATCTTAAATGTAAAAGCATCAACAGCCATCCTGATATTCTCCTTCTTTAACAGGTATCGAAATAAGAAGACCAGACCAATTATTATCAATATTACAAGCCATATGTACCTTCTCATGAATGAAGAGAGTCCAACCACA
>JAGMCL010000066.1 GCA_023129165.1 Caldifarciminota bacterium
TGCAATCCCCCAATTATTGAAGGCATCTACATCATCTGGTTTTATCTCTGTTATTATTCTAAAGTTATCAATCGCTTTCCTAAAGCTACCTTTCTCACTAAGAGCTACGCCATAAATACGAAGGATATCAATGTCTTTTGACTTTTTCTTTAGATACGCGGGTGAAAGTTTAATTACTTTATTTATCATTAATTGATTATAGGCGTCTATTATATTTTGTCTTAAGATCTCCTTCCTTAATGACCTTTTCAACAACAAAGCCCTCTGAGAATACTCAAATAATCTTCTGTATTCAGGACGAGATTCTGCAATAGAACGATATGTTTCTTGGTATCTCATTAATTCTGGTTCAGAATACCAGAGCGCGATAAACTTAATAAACATACGGACAGGTGCCTTTCCTAATTCTGTTCCTGCTAGATACCAATAACGATAGATAGACTCCCTGAGGTCGTAGTAAGATAATTTCCTACCCTTCTCTTTCTTGATTCCTTTCTCCTTCCTGATACTCTTCTCTTTTGTAATAAATCTAATAAATCCCTTTTTTTCAAGTTCATTCAGTTGTGCGGTAACAATATTTACTTTTATCCTTAATTTCCTTGCAATGTCTGACGGGGTGATAGCAGTCTCACTTTGGGCAATACCTATAAGAATTTTTTCCTGCTGAGGAGAAAGATTTTCTGTACATGCCTGAAAATAAGGAGTGAGTTCCTCAAGAAGCGAAAAAAATTGACTCTCAACTCTACCCAGATTTTTATAATTCAAAGCGATTTCATAAAGCATCAGTACAATTCTTGGATTACCACCAGCAAGGTTATAAAGTGCTTCAAGTGAACCTTTGTTTACCTTCATTAGATTGATGAAATCATCCCTCTTTTCATATTTTGCCCTCTTTAGCCAGATTTCCTCACACTCCTCCGGGGAAATTTCTTCAAGATACTCTATCCTGAAAAAATTATAAAGAGCACTTTTGTGGTCTATCAGCTGTTTAAATACAATTGGGGATGTACCTATCAGAAGAATCGCATTGTCGTTCATTAAAAAACTCCGCAGCCATTTCTCATTGAAACCATTCTTCTGAGGGTCACTTAAGACCCTTTTTCCAAGAAGTCTATTTAGATTTTCCACCAGAAGCAAGATTTTTTTACCTTTTCTCTGGGTGTAATCAATGAGAAATGAACGGGCTTTTTCCACTGCTTCTCTTTCGTTTCCTTCTTTCCTTAAAATTTTAAGAATTTCTTGCCAGTCTTCTTCTGACTCCTTTCTTGCTAGTTCAATAATCTTTTCCATAAAATCGTAAAGCGAGATAATTCCGTAACCCTGTTCAGGAAAAATAACAGGCAACCAGTTCTTTCTCAATTCGTTATCCTCTTTTACTGTGTTATAGATGAAAGTGATTATATGACTTTTACCGATGCCCCTCGGTCCAACGAGAAGCCAATGTTGGTGGGTCTTTTTCTTTGTCTGATTTCTTATAGAACCGATGAGCATTCGCAATAGATTTTCCCTGTCCACAGTTGTCTCGATAAGTTCTTTGCTTGAGTAATGAACTGGATTATATTGGTAAATTATTGACAATCTATCCTCCCTTTTATTGGTATCTTTTCCAATATTCTCTCAACAAATGACTTAAAAATCGATAGTGGTCATCTTCTTTCTTAATATAGAAATCGTAAGCAAGGTATTTAAGCAATATCTCCAAGTCCTTTATCTCACCGGGTTTTTCTTTGTAAATACTTTTCAGCTCATTTAAGCTACAGCCGTTGTCCGATATTGAAAGTTTATTGAGAATGACTTTTGCCCTCCGTGCTCTCTTCTCTCCATAATGCCTCACAATATGATTGTAAAAGTCATCCATATATCTTCTGCAATCAGGACCAAGAAGATGGTCCGTATATATTTTATCTATATCGTTGTTTGTAATAGACTTATGCTTTGCGTAGTAGGTAATCACTTCAGCTGTAAATATCTGCAGGAAAAATGGCACTAGATATCCCGTAAGTTCCACTATTTTTATAGCTATGTTTTCTTTTGGATAGACTTCGTAAGCATATAATAAACTCTCCACAAATAGCATCCCAGTTTCTCTATCAAACGGATCTAATTTTACACTATAGAGGTCATCAAAATAAGATGAATTTATGTCCTTATCTTCAACATATACCTTAAGATCTATAGAACTTATGATGATAAAATGAAAGTTGTCGTACTGCTTTCTTTTTAAGTAGAACCAGTGTAGAAATCTATCTACTTCGCCACCTGGCTCAAAATAATCAAGCATAAACGAAAATTCATCCATCAGTAAAAGATATTGGTTGTTTTGGTTCTCTTCAAACAGCTTGTCTCCTTTTCTCTTCCAGTCTATAGTTTCTCTTTGGATTTTCTCTATAATTTCATTTCGTTTTAATTCGTTGCCTGTCTTAATAGACGCATCCAAATGAGCCACAAAATCAATGGGTGAATGTATTCTCTCGAGATCTATATGTACAGGAAACCAATTATTTATACTTTCTACTTTCAGCGCAAAAAGGAGGCTTGTTTTACCAAATCTACGAGGGGCGGAGATAATTAGATTGTTTTTTCTCAGTTTTTTTTTGATTTCCTCGATTTTCTCTTCTCTGTTAAAGAAATCCGAACCAGATGCGACTCCACCTATAAAGTTGGTTGGAAAGAATCCACCTCTTGAGTGAAGAAGATTTTTAACACCTATTTCAAATAACCTTTCCTTAAATTCCTTTTTCTTATTATCCCAAAAAACTTTCATGGGTATTGTATGTATAGTAAGTTCCTCTGTTTCTGGATGTTTATATGAAATGTCGCCAAAATCTAATACAGGACTCTCCTTAAGAGTACCATCTTTTTTAATACTCTTGCCAACTCCACGAATTCCTTTCAATATAGATACTACAGCCTTAGTGTCTTCCTCACCACTGATTGATAGAAAAATAAATCCATTAGGATCGTCGTTTAAATCATATATGCCTATTAGATGTCCTAGCTTACTATATATGCCATTCATTTTTTCTCCCTTCTATGATTCTTCTTGTTTTTCTAATATATCTTTCCTTAATTTATCAAAGAAGTCATCTGCTATATAGAGAAGTTCACTCATCGCATAGAACTTCATTTTATCCCCTAACTCCACATCCGCATTTTCCTTGGTTTTATCATATAGAAGAGAATGTTCCTTTTTGTCCCAGCCAACTTGAAGTAATGTCGTAATCTGTACTTCAAATAGAATTCCATATTCACGTTCCATAAGGATACAGTGGATTGCCCTGTGCCCCGACTCTCTTTCTTTCGGATCAAGGCGGATATTATCTTTCTCGGGGTTAATCCATTCAAATGATGTGCTATTTTTCACTGTAATTTCCTCTTTCAACAAATCAAGCACCTCGTACACATCACTCAAATAGTTACAAATAATGCGAAAACGCAGTATGTCAGGCATTTCCTTAAGAAAGTTACTAAATGTATATTTCTTGTCGTTACACATCTTTCTAACTATACTTTCGGGTAATTTTATCTGCGTTCTCTCATCCGTGTCAATATCAGCGAAAAACCTATGTTCTTCCTTCAAATATTTTTTTTGTTTTTCATATAGTATTTTACTTATTCTTTTTAAAATGGCGACCCTTAAGTCTTTGTGAGTTTGAATTTTTCCTTCTACCCATTTATAACACTCTTCTGGTGTCTTTGAGATACCCTGTTCGTTGAAATGTTCTTTTATGTATTTTTTAATTTTCGCGTGTTCTTCACTTTTATTCATATAGCTTTATTGCACTATAATTTTATTGCACAAAATATTTATTGCACAATATTATAACATATATTTTTTCATTTGTCAAGTAATTTTTTAGTTTTATTATTATTTATTTCGAGAATTAATAACTTAAATGAATAGCTAAGATTATATTGAAATAAAATGAAATGTAAATACAAAATGTAATAATAAATCTGGTGATTATGAAATAGAGAAAAAATTGAAGAAAAAAAGGGAATTACAAAAAAAATGTGGGAAATGTCTTTGAATATTATTGAAGCTTTTAGTTAAATATGCCTATTTATATTCGAAGGGATTAAGATATTATAAATGTTACAGAATGGATTTATTTATTGTAAAAGAAAGAAATACTCTTAATTCCATATACTTATCTTACTCACCAAAATAGTATCCTATAAAAATAAAGTATCGGTTCATGACCATTTAGTGTGGTAG
>JAGMCL010000067.1 GCA_023129165.1 Caldifarciminota bacterium
GTTATAGTGTTTATAGTGCGAGGGTGAATCCCCTTGAATTCGTGCTCTTTGCATATTCATATATAAAACTGTTCACTTAAAACATTTGTAGGCACACCTATCCCGTCACAGACGGGAAATTCAATTTGTGCTGGCACTTTTAAGGTCTATGACATCATCCACATCATTAATTATACTTTTTTGACCTACTCTCTCTATATAAGTTCCCTTTATCGTTATAGCCTTAACTTCCCTACCATTCATCGTGAGAATCCTGCCGTTTATGAATCCTATACACATAATCAATTTTTCCTGATAATAAACATCGTATACTCGTCTATCCAGGTTACTTTTTCAGTATTCGGGAACTTACAACTAATGTTCTCTTCAAATATACACAGTGCATCCTCAAGCTCTTTCTCACTATAGAGACAAAATGTTGAGTAGTGCCGATTCCTTGCCTGTTTTATAAGGAAATCAAGGCTGTAAAGCCTCCTGAACTTAAAATATTTAACAGATTCTAATTCCAATGCAGCAATCTTTGATATTTCAGATTCAATATCCTCAATCTCATAGAGCCTTTTTTCTTTCTCATAGAACTTCGGGCAGTACATTCCCCAGATATTCCGTTTATTCTGACTCCTTAGTCGTGTATAAATAAATAGATACCCATTTTTCCTTAATACCCTTGCACTTTCTTTCATAACCATTGTAAGATTAAAGTGCTGTACAGCATTAAACGAAAAAACGCAGTTAATGGTATTTGTAGATAGCGGAATATCCCTTCCCAGAGACCTGATTGGAGTATACTGGTTTATATTACACAAAGAGAAGTACTCCATAAGCTGAAGAAGCATATCCTTGTTTTCATCAATACAAAAAAGAAAGAGTCTTTTACCCAGCTTTTTAAAGAGTTCTCTATCATATCTACCAGTACCGCATCCTAAATCTACTGCCTTTATCTCCTTTAATTCATTAAGCTTTCTATGAATAAAATCTATTGGAGGTCTATCAGTAGTCCGAACCTTCCTATACCTACGAGCTATCCTTGTGAAATGCCTGTGTAAAATATCATCTATCATAACTTTATCCAGTTTGTCTCTATCATATTTACTCTTTTATCGGCTATATCTTTTTTAAATGCTTCCTTAACCTCGTTCTTTGCAGTGAAGTAAAGTATTTGCCAACCTTCGTCAACTATTTTCCTTAGTACATGCATCTGTGTTTTTAGTCTCTTGAAATCCGATTTAATAAAGGGGTCATCCATTATAAAAAAACCTGTATTCAAAAGCTCTCCACCAAGTGCAAGTCTTATACTGAGGTATAACTGGTCATAGGCTCCTCCTGAAAGCTCTATGGCATCAAGCCTTTTGTTATCTTTCGCATACACAAGTACATTCTTTTCTTCTGTATCAATTTCTACTGTTTGATATCTCCCACTAGTAATCTTTGAAAAATATTTCGAGACCTTACTCTTCCTACCAAAAAATCTAGATATCTTTTCCTCTTCCTCTTTCTCTATATCCTCAAATATACGCATAACGCTCAATACATTCTCTACGTTTTTTCCAACACTATAGACAAAATCCCTTAAACTCCTATGGGCATAGGAAATTTCCTTCAGGGTGCTGCAGTATACCTCACTTCTAAGTATCTCCTGCGACTCACGTTCAATGGTTTTTAAATCATCCTGCCAGATAGTTCGTTTCTTTTCAAATATCTCCCTTTCGTGAATGAATTCTGTTTTCTTTTTGTTCAATTTTCTTCCTCTTATCTCACTATACTTTATTCCTTTTGCCTTATCTTTATACGTTTCAAGTTCTGATATAGTTTTATCCCAATATTTTATCAGCTCATCTTTACTACTATATTCACCTGTTCCAAATAATGATTTTAAAACCGCAGCATGTTCTCTGCTGATATTTTCAGCATTTATCTTTCTATCAAGTTTTTCTCTATACTCTCTAAGATTTTCAGTACTTGACAATCTCTTTATTTCCTCAACAGACTTCTCAAACTCTCTTTTTTCCTTTTCATAATCTTTTATTCTCTCTTTTATTCGTTCTATTTCCCTTTCGAGTACATTTACATTACCTTCTAAATCCTTAACTTTTTTTTCCTCCTCATTATATTCCTCTTCAAATCTTTGAATAAGAGATAGGATTTCTTCAATTGAATTAGATGAAAGGTCTATTTCAGCCATATTTAACCTTATTGTCTTAAACAGTTTTTTGAGATTTACATCCTTTCTCGTAGCTCTAAAATTCTGTACAATTGGATACATTAATAGCCCAAAAAATATCACTGAAAACATAAAGAAAACAGGCGAGAGCCTTATTATAGAACCTACAAGAGAGAGCCCAAGTAAAATTGAAGACAAAATCATTAATAGCTTTAACCCTTCTGACTTTGAACCCAATAGAATAGCTTCATGACTCAACTCTTTATATTTCCTTACATCAATATCCACCTCTTCTTTCTTTCTTTTTCTTTCAGCCATTATCCTAAGTTCTCTCTCCTTGGACTTCAAAGCCTTTTTCGTGTTCTTTTGCTCTATCTCTTTGGTCTTCAGCTCTTCTGTGCGTTTCTCAATCTCTTCATCAATGTTCCGTATATCCCTTTCTAAATCTCTGAAATTCCTTTCAACATCCTTCTCAAATAACTCTAATTCATTTATTTTCTTGATTAAATTCTTCAATTCGACCAATATTGCCAACCCTTTTTCATATTTTTCTCTCTTCTTTGCCTGTTCAAGATTTAAAAGTTCCATTTCTATTCGCTCTACCTCTTCATTTATGTCTTCGATATTTTCTTCGATCTTATCAAGCCCATCATCTTCAGCTTTTCTTTTCAAATCTTCGATAGTTTCAATTAAATCCTTTGCCTTTCTTACCCTTGTCTCTAAATATTCAGCAGCTTCTCTGTTTGATAATTTTCCACCACTGTCAGCTCTTGTTAATTTTCCTATTTCCATCAATTTGTTTTTAACTGATAAGATTTTATTACTCTTAAGACCAGTTAATTTATCGGTGATACCAGTGTAAAATGTTTCTTCATTAGATATTGATAGATTGCTGTTTCTTATAATAAAGATATTACGTAATTCCTCAGGTGATAAATCTACAAAATCAGTGATATCACCATCATCAGGAAACTTGATAGTATTACCTTCGTTTTCCAATATTATATAACCCTCTGGTTTATCATCAATCCTGTCAATCCCTCTAAATATATGCTTACTTGCCTTTTTGGATAGAAGTAGTCTCACAATGGCATCAATTGTTAGTGATTTTCCCTCCTCATTCATACCATAGAAAAGATTAAAGTCTCCAAGAATAACTCTATCAGAGTCAGTTAAAGGACCATACCTGAATATGCGGAATTCCTTTATATGCATTTTGCCACCAACCTGCCTGCCGCCTGCCTGCCGGTAGGCAGGGTAGGCAGGGACACAAAGATAAGATACGAATATAACTCATTTATTTTAAATAATTTGAAAAACTTAGTGCTTTTGTGTCTTTGCTAATTAAAGTCTTTGTAGCCACCAAGGCACGAAGGATAATAATGTTTTTCATTATCTAATAGAAGAGTATTAAAATAATTCTATAATCTTAGTGCCTTTGTGTCTTCGTGGCTAATAACCAAACACCAAGACAAGAAGTTAATATATTAGATAACCGAATTATTTAAAAAATGAATCAAAAATCTTAGTGCCTTTGTGTCTTCGTGGCTATTTTTTTTTATCCATCAACATAGCCCTTATTGCAATGTCTCTAAGCTCTCTTCTCTGGTCTTCAGTATAAGAGGTGAGCCTTTCCTCAAATGCCTTAAACAGTTCATCTTCAATTATATGTTGTATATCTCTAAAGTTAAAATTCTCATCTACTATGTTTACATCACTCATTATCTCTTTTAATCGTGCCTTAAATCCTTCTTCTGTTAGATTCAATTTCTCACTGTTTATCGCACCATCAATTGTGAGTAATACTACCGCTTGATGTTGAATATTGGACATTCTTCTTTTGACTGTCTCAAGTGGATGTTCGTCCAGGGTGGGGTCAAGCGTTATTATAACCTTTTCATAATGAGGTGTATCAAGGGGATATTCTTCCGGGGGTTTACCCACATTGAATATATTAACCTTTCGTA
>JAGMCL010000068.1 GCA_023129165.1 Caldifarciminota bacterium
GTGATGTCTATGCTAAAGTAGAGAACGAAAACACGAATTGCACGAATTAAACCAATTTCACAAATATTTTTAAGGGTATAAATAAAAATTTATTAAAATATTAGTGCAATTCGTAAAATTTGTGACATTCGTAGTTGGAAATTTGACAGCAAGACAGCCCAAAAAAGGAGGTAACTATGAAGAGGGGTTATATCATACTAACAATAGGTCTTCTCATCGTTCCACTACTTGTCCTGGGAAGGATTGGAGGACCATATGAATCAGATGAACATACAAGGCTACTTATGCACTTTGATAGCAACCTTGAGGATGCATCTGGACTAAACCCAGACGGAGAACTGCATGGGAATGCTGCTTTCATTCCGGGACTTGACTGGCTTAATATGTGCCTATATCTCGATAATGATGCTCCAACAGATTCAAGCAGAGTGCTCATAGCGGATGACCCGGATACTGGTGCTTTGGATTTGTACAGCACATTCACCATAGAGGCGTGGTTCAATATACTTACAAAGGGCGAGAGCTGGCAAACAGACCCAAGGGTAATAGCAAAACCTGATACTCTGTATGCCTGGTACTGCCCAAACTACTGGATACAGGTCACTGGAGGAAATGAATTTAGCATAGGGTATTTTGTTCGTCCATGGCATTGGGTTGACATGAGGTCTCCTTCTGACATATTTGAACTTGGGACCTGGTATCACTTCGGCTTTGTATACGATACTGTAACAACACCACACACTGCAATTATGTTCGTCCATAATGAGTTCGA
Organism: Caldifarciminota bacterium; assembly: GCA_023129165.1. GTDB lineage: Bacteria > Hydrothermota > UBA3073 > UBA3073 > UBA3073 > JAGMCL01. The sequence continues at coordinate 773 of JAGMCL010000068.1, forward strand.
TTCTCTCCTCTATATGGGTGTATGGGAACTTGACCCAGTCGATGATGAACCCCCATATGTTTCTGATCAACCAGTGAATATTGGTTTTGGTGGTGGTGGAAATGACTCCTGGCTTGACGGATTCATAGACGAGCTGAGAATCTCTGATATTGCGAGGGTGTTTCCGCTTCCACCTGTAATAGCTCATACTCCATATGGTAATACCTATAACACCACAGACCCTTGTACAATAAGTGCAAAAATCACGGACGAATCTGTAGTGACATCAGCCACATTATATTATAATCTCGGAGCAAGCTGGGTAACGGATGATATGGAACCCACTGGTGATGATTACTATGATGGTCTTATACCCAATCAGGCTACAGGAACAAGTATAAAATACTACATCGAGGCAATAGATGATTCTGGAGAGGTTGTAACATATCCTGGAGGAGCCGGAGACTCCAGCTACTGCGGAATTCAGGTGCTTCCAGAATCCCTCCTCGCCTCTGACGATGGGATGATGATGAGTAGTAGAGGTGCATTTGGGACAATAAATGAGAAACTTACATCGATGCTTGTACCTGAATCCGAATGCACACTTGTTACCTGTCTTGCCTATATAGATTCTCTTGTGAACCCACCAGGTGTTGATACACTAAAATTACATATAAATCCTGTAGATACTACTACAGGTTACCCGGATGAGGAGAACGATATCATTACCCCAATTCTTATTCCAGTTATGTCTACTGGTTGGCTCGAGACAATTGTGCCAGAGTTATTTGTAACAGATGAGCCATTCTATGTAACATACGAGTTCATTACAGATGGACAGCCACACTTTGGACAGGATGTTAATAGAACATATGAGAGGAGTTTCATACGCTGGACTGGTGGTGGATGGTGGGGACCAAGATATTGTACTGACTTCTTTATCCGTTCTGTTGTTAAGGGTCAGGTGGGTATTGAGGACGAAATCAACCTGCCTTCCTATTACCATATATCAAATATCTCTCCTAATCCAGGTAAGATAGTAACCATATCCTATGATATTCCAAGAGAGTCAATGGTAGTCTTAAGGATATTTGATGTCTCAGGTAGACTTGTAAAGACACTATGGGATGGGCCTAAGTTTGCTGGAAACTACACTACAACATGGGATGGTGTGGACAACACTGGTAAGACGGCTCCTCAGGGTATCTACTTCTGTCAGCTTACAGGTCCTAAAGCAGTTTCCACAAGAAAGGTTGTCCTTATGAGATAAAATGTGGCTGTGGGGGCGGTGTAGCATCTGCTCACCGTCCTCTTATAAGGAGAGACGAAGTCCATGTTTGCTGGGGGAGAACGCAGGGGAAATCCTGTGAAAAGGGAGATGAATATGAAGAAAAGGTGTATTCTACTAATGACAGGTCTTCTTATCGTTCCTCTGCTTGTGTGGGGAAGAAAGGGATATGGGAACTATGCATCCGTCCCGGGACTCGATGTGTTTGAAGCAGAATACCCCTGTCCGCCCGACTCTATACCCGACGACAGCCTCCCAAATCCAATATTGAGCGATCATCCTGAATGGGTAGACCTATATTGGAAGGCATGGCATATTGCCAAGACGAAGATCCAATATGGCACTCTGCAGAATGGATTTGTTGACGAGTATATGGATGAAGGGTTTAATGCCAACATCTTCCAGTGGGATGATTGTTTCATGATGATGTTTGCCAGGTATGGGTATAATGTATTTCCAAGCATTGTGACACTACATAACTTCTATCGCAAACAACACGATAATGGGTTTATTTGCAGAGAAATACGAGAGTTGGATGGCTCAGACTATTGGGGTGAAACAGATCCATCGGCAACCAATCCACCACTATTTGCATGGGCTGAATGGGAGCACTACAGGGTTACTGCTGATACTGGAAGATTGGATACCGTATTGCAGCATTTGACTGATTATTACCAATGGACAAAATCAAACAGAACCCGAGCCAACGGATTGTACTGGTGGTCAAGCCTGGGTTCTGGTATGGACAACTCCCCAAGGATGGATGGCAATCCCTTTTCCGACCACGGACGTGCCTGGGTTGATTATTCCGTGCAGCAGGCATTGGCTGCATTTTACATAGCAGAAATCGCCCTTTTGATCGGTGATGCGGTAACTGCAACCCAGTATGAGAATGAATACTTAGATTTGAAATCTACGATAAACGAAAAAATGTGGGACCAAGGAGATGGCCTGTATTATGATTTGAATCCCGACGAGTCTTTCTTCAAAGTAAAGACACCCGCATCATTCTGGACTATGCTGGCTGGGATCTCAGATAGTGCTCAAACTGCAGCACTGGTTGCTCATTTGATAAATCCATCAGAATTTTGGAGATTGCATCTATTCCCCACCTTGGCAGCAGATCATCCCGATTATAACCCTTATGGTGGATACTGGCTTGGAAGTGTTTGGGCTCCCACTAATTATGAGATGATCAAGGGATTACAGAGATGTGGTTATGAAGATTTAGCGAAACTCTCCTCTGAAAATCATATCGAGAATATGTCACAAGTTTATATTGAGCACATACCCCATACAATCTGGGAGAATTATGCACCGGATTATGTGAGACCCGGGAGTCAATCGAGGGGCGATTTTGTTGGCTGGTCTGGTTGTGGTCCAATAGCATTGCTTATCGAAAATGTGCTGGGTTTCAGGGTGGATGGGCCGAATGATTCACTTTTTTGGCGATTGAGATTAAGCGAGGAACACGGGATCGAACGCCTGAGATTTGGTGATAATAAAGTGGATATAACTGCCGATGAGCGTAGCTGGCATACCGATTCTTTTGATGTATATGTGACTACTAACAGTTCTTTTACATTAGTTGTCGATACAAAAAGGGATATATATATAATGGAAGTGCCGGAAGGTAGTAACTACTATATAGTTGTAGGAACTCCGAGGCTTCAAATTATAGAACCAGAGGATGGTGCGGCGGTTAGAGACAGTATTCATATTTGGGGATTATGTACGGCAAGCATCGATAGTATTGAAATAGCAGTAGATGGGGGATTTGTTGGCTATGCCGCCATCAGCGATACCGAATGGTTCTATGACTGGTGGGCTGAGACGGGAGGTGAGTATAGGATCACCGCAACCGGAATCGATGGGGAAGGGAACCGTTATCCCACAGAGGTAAATATTACGGTGCTGACAATGGACAAGGGAATATTACTTGTGGATGAGACCTGGGATGGACCGGGTAATCCCGGAAATCCAACGGATGAAATGGTCGATGCGTTTTATACAAACCTCTTTTCGGGGATGGAGTTTGACGAGTGGGATGTTGCATCACAGGGCATTTTAGAACTCTCCACCATAGGGAGGTATTCTCTTGTGGTGTGGTATGCCGACCACTTTGTACAACCACTTGCATCAGAATTCGTACACTCCCTTGCTCAATACCTCGAAGCGGGAGGGAAATTGTGGTTCGTGGGATGGAGACCGGTGCTGGATATCGTTGGTAGCGGGAGTTATCCATATACATTTGAAGAAGGTGACTTTCTCTTCGATTATCTCGAATGCGACACAGCATATGAATCATTTTCATATGAATTTATAGGTGCCAGTGGTCTTTCTGGTTATCCTGATATAGAAGTAGATTCATCGAAGATACCTTCTTCATGGAATGGGATGGTGTATATAGATGTTTTTTCAGGAGAAGATGCTGTATACTCATTCCAATCATTGAATGGAGAGAGTGAATACCAGGGAAGACCCTGTGCCATTAAATACATAGATGATAACCATAAGGCTATATTCTTCGGCTTTCCCCTATACTTCACAAATGCCACACAGACACTGGTTTCAAAGGTTTTAGAGGACCTTGGTG
>JAGMCL010000069.1 GCA_023129165.1 Caldifarciminota bacterium
AAGCAACGTTCAGAACTGTAAATTACTTTATTATCCATTAATATTCTACCTTTATCTGACTCCTCTAATCCGGCTATCATTCGCAAAGTAGTCGTCTTACCACAACCCGATGGTCCTAATAAACACATAAAACTACCATCTGGAATAGTTAAATTCAAATCATCAACAGCAGTAACCTCACCCCAACACTTGGTGACACCCTCTAATATAATATCAGGCATAATTATTGTCCTCCCAATCCTTTGGTTAAATCACTTCCAGTAAATTTCTGAAGCAAATATATTATTGCTAGAACAACAAAAATATTTAATAAAAGAACGGCATCTGCCATAGAATAATAAGCGTAATCTGTATATCTAAAAGTGACTGTAGTAAGCAGCCTTGTTTTAGGGGTTATAAGAATCAATAATAAACTTAATTCACGCATGGCAGTAATAAAAGGTAATTGCATCCCACTGGCTATATTACTACTCTGAAGAGGAAATATCAATCGACGCATTCGTGTAAACCAGCTCGCCCCGGCAATGATTCCAGCCTCCTCAATTTCATGACCTAACTGCATCATTCCACTTATCCCTGCACGTGTAGCAAAGGGAAGATTCTTAACTGTGGTAACCAAGACAAGAAGGGCAAAGGTTCCATAAAGGCTCGGAATAAAACCACGAGGCTGCGCAAAAAGTGAAAGATAAATGGCGCCAAAAGCAATGCTAGGGATGAGATAAGGAATAAAAGAGATTTGATCCAATATTGTAGATAATTTACTCCCTCTCAATCGAACAACCGTATACCCTATTAGTAATCCAGAAATACCACAGAAAAATGCAACAGATACTCCTAACTTGATACTATTCCAGAGAGCACCTAAAACATAAGGATTTCTAAGAATACCTGGTTCACCATAACAGATATTTGGGTCTGATTTTCCTAACCAATAATGCAAAGTAAAATTAGAAAAGCTGTAGTTACCTACTACTTTCATTACCGTATCGACTCCCAAAACAAAGATGGGTAGAAATACCACCAAAATTAGGAAGATAATTACCGCACCTGTTACTGAATAACGCCACTTTTTTAAAGAGACTAACTTAGGCTGAAAAGCTTTACCGGTAACTGTTACATAGCTCTTGCGCTTACCAATTATTCTCTGGTTTAGAAAGATAAACAATGAGGAAACAGCTATCATCACTACTGCAATTATATAGGAAACTCCAGGGCTTCCGGTTAACAAATTAGAATATAACTTGGTAGAAAGTAAATGATAATTTACCGGCAATCCTAAGAAGGATGGGGCAGCAAATGACCCTATCCCTCGAGATATAGTCAGAAGCCAGGCAGAAAATATTGCTGGAGTAATTAATGCAAAAATAATCCTCCGTATTGTAACTCTCCGATTGGCTCCCAAAACTAAAGCCGCTTCTTCTAAACGGGGATCCAAACATCGTAGAGCACTCCCAATAAGTAAAAAAGTGAAGGGATAATAATGCAATGCCATTACAATAATAATAGGTATTGGACCAAAAGATATCCAATCAGGAAGATTAATACCAAAATACTCTAACATGCCTGAAGCTCCACCTATTCTACGATTCTTAAAAACCGTAATCCAGGCCAAAGCCAAGGTCCATGAAGGGAGAATATAAGGAATAATGGCTAAAGTAGCGATAATTCGTTTGAATAATAAATCAGTTCTAACCACTAACCAAGCAAGTATACTCCCAATAAAAACAGCAAGGATTGACATACTAAAACTAACAATTAAAGTATTTCTTAGCGGTTTGTAGAAAAGAACATCACTCATATTACCAACGAATGTTCTTTTTAAATAATATCTGGTGAAATCTCCTGCTTGTTCACCAACAACATAAATACTATCACGAGCATTTAAAATCAAAGCTGATTCAATCATACTAAAAAGGGGGGCAATAACCAAATAAATAAGAAGGATAAGTAATACAATACTTAATATCAATGGCGGATTTGTTATAATCCTTCGAATTCGATTCCAGTTTCTCTCTAAAAATAGAAATTCTCCCTCACTTTGCTGAAGCTTCATCTTTTCAATATCTCCTATATTTTTTAACACCAGCTATGATAATTTTCCTCTTTCAGTATAATCTATAAAGGAAATATTAGGGAGAAGAATAATAGATTTTAATCCTTCTCCCTAATTCACAATAAACTCATTTACGGTAACGGATCCAAAAATCAAGCACATCTCTGGAATAGAGAACTGTATTCTCTGGATTAAGTGGCCAGGTAACTTTAGCCCACTCCTTTAGTCCGCCAATCGGACAATCGGGATAACTGGGAACATTAGGATTGGTAGAGAAACATCCAATATCTTGTGTCCAGGCATAAACACCCCCTTCCTCTAAGAGGAATTGAGTAAAGAGTTTTGCTGCATTAGGATGAGGGGCATTAGCAACTTGTAGAATATAAGCAGGATACACATATCCTATAACTGGTTTTACACCTATGCAAGGCTTTAAAGCTAAATTCTTGGTTTCAAGAATATCTGGTCTATGTTTACCTGTTGCATAAAAGCCAATAGGAGAATTTTTTTGACCACGGGCGCCAACAGCCTCTGAAGTACTACCATCAGAACGGAATGTTACAGGTTTATTCTCAGCTAATCTCTTAATGAACTCCCACCCTGCATTGGGTGTGGTCAGCTCAATTGCTTTACCAAAAAACCTTTCATATTCAGCAGCCATTTCTTCTGGTCTACTTACTATCTCAGCCATAAAAGCTACCGTTGCCGGGGTGAGTTCTGGATCCCGCAAGAAAAACCTACCTTCCCATTCTTTAGTGGTCAGTTCCCAGAGACTTTCAATTGGAGTCTCAGCATACTCCTCGCTGTTATAACCTAAGGTACGACCCTGGAGCAAAAAGACGAGGGGTTCTTGATACCCTTCCAGTATGATGTCTTGGTGAGTACTGGGAAGGTAACTTGAAACATAGCCGGCAGGAATCATCTGTTTATTCACTCCAATTATATCTTCAGACATTATTAAGTCCACTTCGTTAACTCCCGCCTGTTTTTCCCTTATAATCCTATCAGTAATCTCTGCATCTCCAATCTTGAGGGCCTCCACCTTAATTCCATACTTCTTCTCAAAAGCTTCTCCTGCCTTAGCCATTCTTCCCGAAGTATTATAGGTAGCTACTTTTCCTTCTTCTTTTGCTTTAGCAATGATCTCATCCCAATTTTCCTCAACTGCCCAGACTGAATTTCCCAAGGCAATTACAAACAATGCTACACAAAAAATCACTAATATAGTTTTCGAAAATTCTAACCTTTTCATCATTTATTACCTCCTTAATTTTAATTAATATTTGATTTTACTAATCAACTGTAAATCAAAATCAATAAAATTATCTCCAGTTTTTACGATAAAATCACCACCTTATAATTGAAGCAATCTTTATTTAATCTTTTCACCTCCCTTTTTTAAAGATATTTTTGGGTCAAGCCTTTATCATTGGCAAATTAAATTTGATTCTTTTAAATAAATCCTCATGTTAGCACTATTAAACATTTTCTCCTTTAATCTTTTTCTCTCCACGCTAATAGTACCATAATCAAGCTCTTTTATGAAAAGTTAGAAAAAGTTAGTGAATTTTTGAGCTAGCATGCCTTCCTTATTTATCTAATTTAAAAGTAAAATAATAATTGTCTAAGAAAATGAGATGTGTTACTATTAATTCTAAACTTTTGAAGCCCCATTTATTCTATTTCTTCCAACACCCTGCTTTTGCATCCCAAATTTTGTTCTCTTTGTTTTTGCCATTAATTGAGTCCACTATCGGTTTTAAGAAGGAAGTTATTCTTTCCATTATTTCATTAAAATCCTGATTTACGTCGTGAAGTCGTGATTTTCGGAGAAAAGCAATCCACTGCCTCTGTTCTTCTTCATCTCTATGGAACTCTAACCGAAAAACCAATAGGTTATCAGGGATAAAAGTTTTTCTTCTTTGAAAAGTAGATTCAATTGCCTTTTTAAGTCTATCACTTTGAAAATTATAACTAACAGAAAGGGTATAGATATCATAAAAATCCTTTATCCTGCTATTAACCATAGCCAATTTAACCATAGCTTCAAATTTCTCAGAGATAATACTTTCCATTGAATAAACCTTAATCCTCGGTGGTTTTTCCTCTAATAATAAAGTTGGAAATTCCATTCGCATAGCCCGAGGAATGATTACATCTCCAAAACCAATATCCATTTGTAATTTTTTTCTTGCTTGACCTAAAGTTGCATCTATCTTGATTCGTATTCCTTCATGATCTGCATTCTCTTTTATCTGTTCCGACATTAAAGATGAAGAGGTAAACCTAACACCATCATTGCAAGATATAGCAGTAATACTTCTAAAAATATGTTCGAGTTCAGCGGGATCGTTTTTTATCTCCTTCGCAAGAAAATCAATATCTTTAGTCGGGCGTGACCTTGGCATCTTTAGGCAGATTAATAAAAGTCCACCTTTTAATATAAAACGGTCAGAAAATTCAGAAATTGCCAGACGATAGAGAAATCTTTCCTGGAAGTATCGTAATAGAAGGAAATCAAAATCTATCTTTTCAGCTCTTGCAATATTCATAAGTTTTGCTCTTATTGAAGCAGCTTTATTTTTAACTTCTCTTCCCATATTTACTCCTCTATCGACTTTTAAATCATAGCATTAAGCCATATTTGCAGTAGTGGCTTGATTCGACAAATTTCAGCATATTCAAGCAGTTTTTCCAGATTACGATCCTTGCGCTTGAGATATTCAGAAAGTGCTTCCTTAGCTATATCAAGACCCAGCTTGTTTCTATATCGAAAACAATCACATATAGTTTTTTCCGGATTATAGATACGAATTTCATGACCTTTAATCTTTATCTCGTTAATACCTGCTTCAAATTGTTTCTTTGAAAAATGATAAAATTCAACAGGTGGGTACTCAATTTTCGGTTCCCTTGATCCTCGACAGATAGCCATTGAGATAACTGAAGGGTTAAAAGTAGTCAGTTCATAATAAGATAGGGCTGAAAGAAGACATATAACTCCTTCCGGAACAGCACGAGCAAGATCAATAAAACCTTGATTAGAAATTAGAGGAATGTTGGTGAGTC
>JAGMCL010000007.1 GCA_023129165.1 Caldifarciminota bacterium
TTACCCTGTAGAGGAATACTCTATATGGGGTCACAGTGGTGCATCAACACGGTTGATGCACTCCATAATGCACTCCATAATGCACTCCATAGAACACTTCATAGAACACTCTACGGGGTTATTTCTTACCCCCCTTGGCGGGGTACTCCAAAAAAACTGAGGATATTTCAGCAAACATGAATGGCAAGACAGAAAGTTTTATTCGAGGGTTGTTTGTAGCAATTGAAAGCACGAATTTCCTGTAGAAAGGGACACCACTGTGGAAGCGATAACTCGTGCAATTCTATATAATCTTTTCCTACTTTTGGTGTTTACTTTCAAGTACATTGGTTACTAAGGTCTTATCTCTTTCCAGTATATTGTTTCCTTAAATGAAGCAGGTAGTTCCATAACCTCAGTATATATCTTTCCTTCAGCAAGCGTTATCATTATCGTAAGATATCCCTCAGGAGATATAGTTATTTGGGGAGTAGTTGGCAGTGATGTTCCTATAGTTTCAAATGCAACCGTTCCTTCCAGGAAGTCTACTTTATATAATCTTGCTAAACCCTGAATCTCACATGGGTCATCTGTACTTATACACTTATATGTCGTGAAGTAAACCGTGCCAGATAAAACTGCAGAACCTGCAAGAACCTTTTCCCCTTTCTCTAACCTAATAAGCCAACCATCAGGCTTTGGTAGATTATCTCCATGTGTTATATCACCAAGATCTGATTCCTTGAGAAGTACTCCTCTATCTATCACCCCGTAAAACCTTTCATAACTATCTACATTCCTCGGGTCTTCCCTATCTCCCGTACCAAAGAAGACCCAGAGGTTACCCTCTTCGTCATAAGAGAGAGAGGGAGGATAGAATATGGGTGTAACTCTTGGAGCAATCGGTTCACTGGCAAATATAACTTGACTCGACCAGGATGATACACTTGCATCAGATACATTGAATCTCCACATCTGCCCACTTATATCTCCTATATAAATTCTATCCATAAACTTGTCTATCGGTGACAGGTCTATACCTTTCGGTCTTGATGGGAAACAGTATTTTATGTTTGCATTGACAGTACTATCAAATTTAAAGACTATATTACCGTCGCTAATATCCAAGATATATAATGCCCTACCCTTTTCATTATCTGGGTGAAATCCACCACCAAACACTGTAACCCATTTATCTCCCGGTACTCTTACCTTGCTTATTATTGGTCCTGACCAGGTCTCACCGAGCTCAGTATCTGTAAATTCCCACATATATGATGGACTGTGGGTATCAGTGATGTCGAGTGAGAAATAGTGATTCCCACCCCCTCTTTCACCGCTTACAAGAATGGTCTTCCACTCATCTGCATCCTTTGTGATATCTAATGGACCTTCAGGTATCCACACACCTGCAGCGCTTGGTGAGCCATCAACCATATATTGATGACTGTTTCGCATATTCTTCAATTTGGATAGTAAATTATTAGGTATGAATGCCCATAACTCATCACCGGAGCCATCACTAAATGAATCAGTTCCTTCATTGTATATTCCAGCATCGAAGGCATGGAGCATACCGTCATTCGCGCCTGCAAGTATTATCCTATCTCTGTTTTCGTATGTAACCTTAAACTCGTTGTAACCCTCCTCGTTGTAAAATGGATTTGGATTCATAATTCCAAGAGGTTCGGAGTGAAAAATATCGCCAAGTTTCCAGTTCATACCATTATCACCCCTTACCCAGTTTATCAAATTAGTAACAGCAGTATCTGGCACTCCAAGCATCGTGCTATCTATAGATGCAGGAATAAAGGGAACAAGTGAACCATTTACCTCAGTATATATATTTCTTGAGCTGCTTGATGTAGACTGAAGCCTTTTTCCTGCCTCCCAGAGCGGTAGATTAAGAGGAACACCCTGCGAATCAACGGGAAGAGAACCATCCGGGTTAAGCTTGTAGCATTTAAGGTAACCCTTCCAGAATACATCATATGATGGTAAAAAAGAGCCCATATAGAGTTTATCCTGCTGTTTTACACGCACTGCGGGAACCTCAGGTGCACTGAATGAGAAAGACCTCTCGTATAAATCTCCCAGGATAGCAGCAAAGGCAGTATCAAGGGCTCCAGGAGACGTAGCAAAGTGAGCACGTTGAGTACCACCCAATTTAGCAATGGAATCAAGCATGGGAGAACCCGACATATTCTCCCCTATACCAAGGGCAAAGGTCTGAATATCATGAGTTGTTTCAAAAACTTTAGTACTTCTCAAATTCGAAGCCCAGGTATAGGGGTTAAGTGTCCATTCCTCCTCTTCACCATCCGAAACAAGCAAAACAAAATATTTACGGCAATTTCTGGCAGGATCGTTAGGTATATATTCTAACCTATAATATTCTCTTACCCAATAAAGAGAACCACCAATAGGTGTACTTCCGCATGCCCTTATCTCATAGTCTCCATCCACAATGGATGGGTAACCACAATCATTATCTATCCAGGCTAAGATTGAATCTCTGTGTGCAAGAGTATGGGGACCAACCGGGACTCTGAGTGGATAATGTGCATCATCAGGATAAGTCGTGGGCCAGGCCATACCCCACCACCACATGTATGCCGTATAATAACCGTGCTGGTACCTGTATGGTGGATACAAACTCCAGGTACATCCACAGTTATATGGCCAGTACCAGTTCATATAATTTACTCCGCCGTAGCTATACACATAAGTCCATTTATAATCCTGACCATAAGTCATAAGGCCAAATTGAAATTGGGTATTTTCAGTTGTTATATCCCAAAGTGCTCCCTTCACGATATAGAGCCTGCTGTCATTAGGAAATCCGTCTGCATTTGTATCCCTCCCCTCGTAGTCAATACTCCCATCCCCACAGGTTGCATTTCCTGCCATATCCCAGGTCATACTGCCCGACGAGTCAAGTATAATCATAATACATGGATCCATCCAGAGCATAAAAAAGACTTCATCGTCAGTAAGGACTGCAACAGGCAGTATAAGTAATATAATAAAACATATTAACCTTTTCATATACCCTCCTGGTATAATATTCGGTATTGTCAAAAATCTTTTATGAATTTTCTCTTAATCCACTGTTTTTTATATAGTTATCAATTTTTGACTTGCCTCCCCCTGATTCTTGTAGGGGTCGGATTCATCCAACCCTGATTCTTGTAGGGGTCGGATTCCCGTCTGCCGTCGGGCGGGTATCCCACCCGTTTCTATCGTATTTCTTTCCATTTAGAAGGAGGCTTATTTGTAGGTTCGATAAATCGAACCCCTACATTTTCAGTTTCATATTCTTTCATATTCTATTTGACACTACCTAATATTCATTATACATGATTGCTCAGATATTAACCCAAAAAATACCTTTAGTTAAGTATTCTTATTTCCTCGGGAAATTCTATTTCTACCTCATCCGGGTCGAAGGTTGAACTGGGGAACACCTTCATCTTATCTACGTTTTTTAATTCCGTTTTTTCCAGAAGTTTACCCTGTTTACTTATCCTCTCTATAACTGATGGTATATATCCTAAATCACCTACAATCAAATAGTCTCTATAATAAATATTATCCCCTTCTCTCTCCTCAAGAAGAATTACATTCCTCTCAGCATCTATGTATATCTTTGCTCCCACTGTTTCAATAATATTAACCTCTCTTCCTTCAAGATATCCTGTCTTTGATTTTAATTCAGCACACTGTGGACAATTCCATGGATAACTCATTGGGTCATCGCTTTTGTGTGTTCCCATCGGTGATATTTCCCAGGTTGTTTGACCATCATATATTGAAACACCTGTGAGTCTTTCCTTGCCTTCAATCTCAACAAGTTTTTCTATTCTTACCCTATTACCCTGTTTCATTAGTATCATTTTACCCTTTGTTGTAATATCTTTACCGGTTTTGTAAGTCGTCTCCATTAAAACCTCAGTTCCCACATCGCTCGGTACTGCTATATCTTCAGACATAGCAATAATGGGTAAAAAGACAAATATTGCAGTGGATATATATTTAACTATTCTCATTTTAACCCCCACATTATTATATTAAATATCAAAAATCAAATAGCAAATAGCAAAAATCAAACAAAATACAAATTAAAAATAAAAAATACTAACCACACCCCGCCTCTGGCGGGGCAGGGAGGTCACAGAGATAACAGAATTTTTTCTCTGTGTTCTCCTAAGCACTATGTTTTTCTAACTCATATAATAGAACAAAAGATAATAATCCCTTTAATCTAATAGTGTCGGTGCTTTCTAAAAGAAAAATAAGTTTATAATTTTGTATTGATAATTGATAATTGATAATTTTGGATTGATTTCTCAGTTTTCCCTCAGCGCTCTCTGTCCCGCTTCCTTCGGGATCCCGCTAAGGCGGGACGACCTCTGTGGTTTCAGTTCTTATGTCTTTATAATATCGATAAGAACCAAAATTATTTATACCAGAATTTGTACTAAACCAAAACGAGGTTTGCAGTTCGGTATGCCAAGGCTGACTTTCATAGGGCTACTTTATGCTACTGCATCTTTAAAGGCATCGACTATTTTGGGAACAACTACATTTAAAAGAAGTCCAAGTTGAGCCTTCTTACGGTCTATTAACATTCCCCATTGATACTCACCAAGTGGTATGACTATTAACATTTTTTCATCCACAAGATCCACAATGTAATACCTTCCAATACTTGAGAATTCACTATCCTTTAATGCATTAAAAAGATACCTGGTAGCTTGATTGAAAATAGCAGATGTCTTAGACTTTTCATTGTAACTTGCTGCAGATTTCCCATCTGCAGAACTATATATAACTGCTGTAATGAGGGCATCTCCAAGGTCTTTCTTCATGTCCTCTATAACACTATTCAATTTCTTTACATCTATTTCTACCTTCTTCTCTCTTCCCTCTTCTCTCTTCCTCCTTCTCTCTTCCTCATCTTCTATTCTTTTCTTCTCCTCCATTTTTATCTCCTCCTTTTTCTTACCTTTAACCTCTTCTTTTATCTCTTCTTCCTCCTCTCTTACCCTTACCTCTATTTTTACCTTCTCATTTATATCTTCCTTCTTTCCTTCAATCTTTTTCTCCTCTTTTATTTTCTCTTCTACCTTCTTCTCTCTTCCCTCTTCTCTCTTCCCTCTTCTCTCTTCCTCCTCTTTCACCCTCTTCTTTACCTCCTCTTTTTTCTCTTCCTTTTTCTCAGCTTTTACCTTCTCCTCAATCCTTTTCACCTCTTCCTCTTTTTTCAATTCTTCTGGTTTACTCTTTTTAATCTTAAATCGTGATGCCTCAAGTAAAATTTCACTAATAGATTTCCTAAGTTTCACACCCTTTTTTAGTCTATCTGTTTTTTCAATATGAAGAGTACCCTTCCTCCATGTTAGAATATCTTTCAAAGCATCTTCTCCTCTAAGTCCGTTACCCTCTACATAAACAATATTCCCACCTTGAATATGAATTTCTCCTTTTTTACCCCCACTTTCGCATCTCAAAATATAACTTCCTTCCTCAAGTTCTGTAAAAAATAACATATCCTCTAATGTTTCTATGGTCATCTCTAACCCAGTTTCCCATTCCACAAATGAATAAATTCCATCCTTCCAGTCCATAATTTCATCAAAATTTTTCATTCCTACTTGCTCTTCTAACCTAATATTTGCAAGATTACCATTTATAAAAAACAGTACTCCCTCCATATCCACATTTGTAACCTGAAGCATACCTGAAAGCTGTCCTATTGAAATAAACCCAATTATATGTTGAATTAATAATAAATCGATCTTTCCTGAAAACTTCTTCTTTCCCTGAAACCTCCTTAATATCTTTCCTCTCTCCGCACTCAAATCGACTCTCTTTAATAGTTCATCGAATTCAAATGGTTTTTTAATATAATCAACTGCTCCAAGGGAAAAAACGCGTCTCTCATCCTCAATTACATTTTTACCTGTAATCAATATTACTGGAACCCATACATCGAGTCTGGATGCCCTTATCTTCCTCATTACCTCTAATCCATCCATTTCAGGCATAACCACATCCAGAACAACACAATCATAATCCTCTTCAAGCAATTTATCAAGTCCTTCTTTCCCAGAAAATGCCATATCTACATCATATCCCTGTGTGGTAAATGCTGTAGAAAGGATTTCTGCTAAATCAGCATCATCATCAACTATTAAAATCCTCACCATACCTCCGCTTAAAAATTTTTGAGATTATACTTTTCGTTATACTTTTCTAAAAATTCATCTTTATTCTTTCCGATTATCTCTGTTGCAGCCTCTTTAAACTTTTTGATAACTTCATCTAAATCTTCACTCTCAGCTGCCTTAACCAAAGGTATTCCTGTTTTTTCTGCAAGTTTCATTCTTCCTATAAAACCCGCCTTTTTTGTCGTTACTTTATATATTTCCTTTAATTTTTCTCCCATCATACCCCTTTAGCTTGCTATCGCTTCTTCAAAGGCATCAACAATTTTGGGTATAAAGACATTTAAAAGAAGTCCAAGTTGAACCTTCTTTCCATCAGCCAGTATTATCCACTGAAATTCACCAAGTGGAATGACTATCAATATTTTTCCATCAACAAGGTCTAAAATGTAATACCTGCCAATTTCTGGAAACTCACCCTCTTCTAACAAACCAACAAGAAATCCTGTAACCCGATTGAAGAGTGCTGCAGCCTTAGGTTGTGAATTATAACCTGCTATAGATTGACCATCCATAGAGCCATATATATCTGTTGCGATTAGAGCATCTTCCATGTCATCCTTAAGGATTTTTAAAGCAGCATTCACTTTCCTTATGTCCATATCTCCTCCCTTTTCGAATCAAGGTATTGTGCAAAATCTAACCACAGATTCACCCTGTTAAATATTTACAAAATTAAGTACAAGTAATCATCTCTGGTACTTTATTTAACAGGGGAGCCACAGAGATTTTTATTAATTAAAGATTTACAAAAGATTCTTCTTCCTCCCCTACCTGCCCCGCCGATGGCGGGGTGAATGACCTCTATAAAACTAATCTTTTATCACATCTTTTAATATTGCTATGCAAGTATAAACCATAGAGGGCACAGAGAGATAATATTTATTTTTCTCTGTGTACTCAAATTCTCTATCGGCGTTTTTCTTGCTTGTAGCTCACCTCTGGCAAACTTTGGGTTCAATAGAAGAGAGCACAGAGGTTTTCTATTTTTTTCTTAATTTTCTACCTCAAAGATACTCCCTGCCCCGCACCTATGCATAGGTGCGGGGTGAATGTCCTCCCTGCCTACCGGCAGGCAGGTGTGGTTTCTTTCATATTATTTTTCACAGTATCCGAGTCTATACTTTTCACATCTCAAACTGTATAACTATTTTATTAAAGGTTATATACAATCAAAATTTTTTAATGTTGAGTTGTAAATGGTACGGGACCTATTCTTACACCTGCTTCAAGTGAACGTGTTATATCTCTTTCCTTTCCCGATGTCCTTACTTCATAAATAATATTTACCAATTCTGCACTCTCAAGTGGTGGTGTATACATATCCTCGATACTTATTTCCTCTGGTAAAGAATCCGGGAGTCCTGTCTTGTACAATGCATTATTGGGAAGAGCTGCCCATGTATCGGGTGGCGCAGGTATGGCGCTTGTTTCCGTGTGTAACTTAGATATTGCAAGGTCAAGGCACGCCTCTGCAGCATTAAATGCAGTTTCACTTCTCGTAATATAGGTGGTAATCTGTCTTTCACCAAGGGTTCTAACGATGAGGGCAGATGCAAGTATTCCGAGTATAACCATAATCCCGAAAACCATAACTATAGACATTCCCTCTTCATTTTTCAACATAAAACCCCCGAAAACAAATTAAAAATTAAACCTGCCTGCGGCTACCATTTTTAACACTATGGAGTGCCCCGCCTTGGCGGGGTACTCCAAAAAGTTGTCATTGCGAGCGAACGAAGTGAGCGTGGCAATCTCATCTTTAACTCCTTTTTAACAGTCTAAAGACTGTCACTCCATAGAATGCTAAGAGATGCGATTGCTTCGTCGTCCGTCAACCGACGGACTCCTCGCAATGACAATGCTGTGTTTCTGTCATTGCGAACGAATGAAATGAACGTGGCAATCTCATCTTTAACTCCTTTTTAACAGTCTAAAGACTGTCACTCCATAGAATGCTAAGAGATGCGATTGCTTCGTCGTCCGTCAACCGACGGACTCCTCGCAATGACAATGCTGTGTTTCTGTCATTGCGAGCTAACGAAGTGAGCGTGGCAATCTCTATACCGAATCTGTCAATTCCTCTTTAATTTCGTATCTTTATTTCTCGTGCTAACTCATATCTTTCAGGTCCTGCAACATTATTATCCCTTCTCATTACAACAGTGACCAGAATAGAGTTTATAGATTGCAGGCTGTCAGAAAGAACAGGTCGAGGGAGTGTATCATGCCTACGATTTAGATATATAAATGCTAATGAATCAATACCCCATGGTGCAAAGTCGTTAAGCGAATATGTTACAATCTCATTCAAACCATCCAGTGCCCCGTTTCCATTGTAATCAATAACCACTTCAATGCTATCACTCCCTCCGTAACTGACAGAATTATCAAATATAGAACTTTCAGTAGGGTTGTAACCTGCCATTCTCAGAACCTTGGTCATATTTAGCATTGCACTCGTTGTATTTCGAAACATCCTTATAAGGGTATCTTCACCCACATAAATTCTTTCCTGACTGATATGGACCGCAACCACAACAATAGCGATAACAGCACCTATTGCAGCTACTAATAATACCTCGACCAGTGTAGTACCTCTGTTATTATTTATAAAACCCATATAACATCAAAAAATTAGAGAATATCCCAAACCTTTATGATAACAAACAAAGCGATTGCTTCGTCGTCCGTCAATCCATCGCACTTCCTGACGGACTCCTCGCAATGACGATACTTCATTCCTCTCATTCGCAGGCATAAAGCCTGCGCAAAAATATCTGTTGAACGATGGTAGCCGCAACCTTTAGGTTGCGCAAAACGAGGTTAACACTGAATTTATTATACGCAGGCTGAAGCCTGCGGCTACCGAATTTGAACTTTTTGCACAGCCTGCAGCTACCATTAATAGGCCTTTATTCGGAAATAAACCCTCTTGATATTTAACATTTCTTATCCTCTTATATTTCTGCTAGTCATGGCTGGAAACGAGAGTTATAAGTCTTACTGTATCCCCTCCTCCTATGGGTAGTGCCTGCCAGTAACATCTTACATCTACTTGTACAGTGCTAATCGTATTAACAGAAAGGTTGTATCTTCTTACAATATGTCCAATGCTGTCTGTTTCTGTTGTATATCCTTCATTTATTGTATCCACCAGACTGTTGTATCCAAGTGCCCTTAATTCCTCAATCTTGTCCTGTGCATAGTTAGTTGCCTGAGATAATCTATCTGTAGTAGCGTTTACAAAGGGATTAACAGTAAATATTCTCATTAGGGAAACAATACCAATCCCAAGTATAAGAGAAGCTACCATAACTGAGACCAGACTATATCCGTTTTTTCTTGATATTATAATTTTTTCATACATAAGTTAATTATTAACCCTTATCGAGCTGTTATTATCCTGGGTGTTACAAATATCATAATTTCAACCTTGTCCTTACTTATACTACTGTATTTAAAGAGACGCCCAAGAAGTGGAATGCTGGACAAAAATGGAATACCTTTTTCAACTTTACTCTCCCTCTCTCTTATAACACCACCAATTACTGCTGTCTCTCCATCTAAGACTCTCAATTTCGTTTCAATTTCGTTCGAAAGTATTATAATCCCACCTTCAACAGTTGCCTCACTTGAAAGGTCACTCACTTCAGGATGGAGCTCAAGCACAACCTCATTATTGGGATTTATATGTGGCCTAACAGTAAACTTAAGAGCCACATCATAGAATCTAATTATCTTGTTTCCTGCCATATCCAATGTAATTACTGGAACCTTTTTCCCGGAGAGAATCATCGCCTCCTCATTATCGGCTACAGCAATACTTGGTTCTGATAGAATCCTCGCCTGATCCTTCGATTCTAATAGTCCGATGAATGCATCTATATCTATGCCTGCTCGCAACGTCCCAAATGTAAAGGTAAATGGAGCTTCTCCACGAGCATCTAATGCTCCTCCCATATGTGTGTCTCTGGTTGGATCATCCAGGTCTCCTATAAACCACCTTATACCTGTCTCCCTCGCTATTTTATAATCAATTTCTACTATTTTTGCCTGAATCATTACCTGTGGTGTTGGAGTGTCAATAGTATCTAATAAGGCTGTAAGTTTGGGTATATTGCTCGGAATATCCGTTACTATTAACGAGTTTGTTCTGGTATCAACATTTATACCACCCCTATCAGACATCATATCTCTTACTACACCCATTATATCACGTGCATCAGCATACCTTATCCTGAAGACATGCGTTTCGAGGTCCACCATCTTCCTTCTTTCTTCAAACTCAGCCATAGTCATTACACCAATCATTTCCTCCTGCTCAACAGCTCCAAGACCATGAACCTGTAGTACTGTTTTGAATGCATCTTCCCATGATACATCTTTTAGACTCAAGGATATTGTTCCTCTTACATTCTCAGATATTACAATGTTTACATCACCAAGCTCTGCAAATGTCTGTATAACTGTTCTTATATCAGCATTTTTAAACTTCAGGGTTACGGGTCTATCCCTCTCAGCATACAATGAAAAAGATATGATAAGGGATAGGAGTAAAGAAGCTACCAACCTTTTCATTTCTACTCCTTTTCTATAATTCTAAGGGTTAATCTCTCCGTTCTTCCAAGTTCCCAAAGAGTAAAGTCTACACTCTTCTTATCTACCTTACTGACCTTTCCGTTTCTTATTCTGTCACCCTCTTCAACAATGAATACCTCCCCATCTTCTGCCTGAATAAGGGCATATCTTTCCTGAGGACTCCATACAATTCCTACAACCTGCGCACCCCTTATATCAAGAAGTGTATCCTCCTCAGAGGCTAAACCAACAAGTGGTTTAAAGGGATCTCTTCTTCCTCTTGTTGAATACGTAAAGATCTCCGGCACCTGCGGACTTTCGATAATCTTTTTCTGCTCCTTCTCTTCTATTACTTCCGGCTCTATGATTTCCTTTTTCTCTTCCTTCCCAACCTCAGGTAATACACCTGCTTTAAGCAGAATATCAAAGCCTTTATCCGTTTTCTTTATAGTATAAGCCATTTCTTTTTTTAAATCTAAAACCACCCTTGTTACATCAGGTTTGAATTGACCTATCCTAACAGCTATGAGATTCCCTTTATTGACATCAATTCTTGGTTTGTCTGCACTATACTCTGATTGAGAAAAATCTACAACAATTCTTGGTGGAGGAGGAACGTGCACCTCCTTGTAGGCTGCTGCATCAGTAATGACGGAGATTACAGTACACGTGTCAGTTATAGAAACAGCTATGTCGTTTACAGTTGCAGGGAATGCTTGTCCATTAAGAAGGAAAAGCCACAAACATACTAATGCTCCAAAAAACTTGTTCATTTTCCCCCCGCTTGCGAAATTTCTTTTGCTACAGTATATGCGGAAACAATAAAATCTGCCTGTAGAGTAATTATCTCCGAATCTTTTTCTCTTAACGGTTTTACATTCAATTGTCCCACCTTTAGCAATCTTGGAAGCCGCGAAATCTCTGATAGGAATTTTCCAAATTGGTGGTAACCACTGCGTAATTTGAAACTAATAGGGATTTCAGTAGAGAAACCCTGCGGAATAGGGCCCAGGGGTTTGAATTCACTAACAACCACTCCACACCGTTTTGCAACCCTGGCAATATCTTCAAGAAGATTCGGTATCTCCCTCTCTTCAGGCAGAAGCAGCTCAATCCTCCTCCATGTCGTAATAAGGGAATCGTACTCTTTCTCTAACCTGCTGTATTGTTTCAAATTTTCTCTTGCTATACTCATTGTTCTATCGAGTTCTGTATATTCTCCTTTAAGATTCAAAAACGTCTTCCGTTTTGACGGATAAATTATGGTGAAAAAGATAAGACAGAGGATTCCCACTATTACACCGGAGGCTATTATCTTATTTCTCAACATCACATCCAAGATAACTCCTTTTTTAATCTCACTGGGATGCGTACCACTCTAAACAGACAGGGAATAAAACAAATTCTTCGCCTGCCTTTAGAGTAAGACCTCCCCCAAAATCATAAAACCATCCACCCTTGTATACACAGAACACCCTTACGTCAGCATAATACTTATAGGTATATCCTGTGAAATTTGCTGCTAATTCACTATAGACATCCCCAGAAAAAGTTCCATATGTATGTCCAAGATATATCGGTATTCTGTATATTCCTTCTGAGTCGGTATAACCCATAATATCAGGTCCTATGTAAGGTGCCCCTGA
>JAGMCL010000070.1 GCA_023129165.1 Caldifarciminota bacterium
TTTTGAAAATTGTATTGCACACTCTTCTGTTTTATACAGAAAAGCCCTTGTCTTAAAAATTGGAGGATATAATGAATCTTTTAGAAAATCCCAGGACTATGAATTATGGATTCGATTATCTAAAATAGCGAAAATATTAAAAATAAAAGAAGCATTGGTAGTAAGAAAAGAACACATTATAAACGCTTCATTCAACACAAAAAAACAACATAAAGAAAATGAAGAGCTTTTATTTTTTAAAAATATCCGGGATGTTTTACATAATAGTAAATTCGATTCAAATAAATTGCTATCTCTAAAGTATGGAAAAACGAATGGATTGGATGTATTGGACTTATTAAGAATATTGAACAAGATCAATAAAAGTATCATCAAAACTGCACCCCCTTTTTTGAGAACAGATGAGTTAGATAAAAGTGGATACAAAAAACGAAATAAAATACTTAAAACCGGTGTCCGATTCTTTCTCAATGCTATACGCTCTCCTATGAGGATTCTGAAATTCGTTTCGAACCACCTCCTACATATTTTAAGGTATATTTTAGAATATTCTGTTTTCCTTTTTTCGTTTAACCTTAAGTTATCCCAATTAAAGATAAATAATGGTAAAAAAAATATATTGTGTATTGTTCCTTATATGGTCGTTGGTGGTGCCGAGAAGGTTATTTTAAACATTGCCAAGGGAACGGACCGTGAAAAATTCAGTTTTCATATTGTTACAACTGAGCCAGCAAACAATGTTTGGTATAACAAATTTCATCCTTATTTCCAAAATATTATTATATCAACGAAAAGAGTAGCAAGTGAGAAGATATGTAACAAATATTTTCGTCAGCTTATCAAAAGATTAAATATTGATATGGTGTTGATTTCAAATTCTCTGATTGGATACAAATATTTACCTCAATTAAAATCAGAATTCAAGTATGTCAGAACTATGGATCTACTGCATGCTGGAGAAAGTACGGGAGCAGTAGATGGATTAGAGTGGGTAACTCCCTATCTTGATAGAAGAATATGTATCAGTAATCACTTAAAAGAATATATTGTAAAAAAATACAAAAGCTCTGGGGTTGGAAACAGCTACATTAAGAGACTGAGGGTTATTTATAACGGTATTGATACGAGGCAATATAGCCTTGATGCCCAGATGAAAGGTAAATTTAAATCACAGTTTGGAATACCTGACGATGTAAAAATAATTTCATTCAATGGGAGATTTTCATCTGAAAAGAATCCTCTTCTTTTTGTTGATACTGCAAGGCGGGTTATAGAAAAATCCCCTAATTATAAATTAAAATTCGTAATGGCAGGAGATGGTCCGGAGTTTGATGAAGTCAGGAATACCATTGATAAATATGGAATTAAAGATTATTTCATTTTAACAGGTATGATTGATAATATTGCTGAATTTTTGGCCGATACTTACGTTTTGTTAATGGTTTCAAAAAGTGAAGGATTTCCTATTGCTATTTTAGAGGCTATGGCCATGAAAGTCCCGATCATTAGTACTAATGTTGGAGCGGTGCATGAAATAATAAAAGATAGTGTCAATGGATACCTTATCAATCCAGGAGATAATGTTGTTGAGCAATTCGCCTGTAAAATTTTGGATTTGTTATCTGGAAACCTAAACCATAGCGAGCTGGCGGAAAAAGAAAGGGAAACGGTAGTTTCAAAATATTCGTTAGAAACTATGGGAGTAAAATATCAGGATGTTTTTGATGGCCACTGATAGAACAGCGGGGATACTACAAAGTTACCATGACCCCAGAATTAAACTAATCAATAACGAGAAGAATATAGGCTTAACTAAGTCGTTAAACAAAGGGTTAAGAATTGCAAAAGGTGAATATGTTGCTCGAATGGATGCGGATGATGTCTCTTATCCAAATAGGTTAAAAGAAGAAATTTCTGTTATTATAAAGGATGATAATATTGGAATGGTAACTAGTTGGTTTGATATTATTAATCAAAGAACGCCAATGAATGATTTTTATTTAAGAGTAAGAAATACAAATTTCCCGGAGGAGATATTTTAT
>JAGMCL010000071.1 GCA_023129165.1 Caldifarciminota bacterium
AAGATGACTACTTTGGCGATGCTGTTTCGGGTGCAGAAGATGTAAATGGTGACGGATATGATGATGCAATAGTTGGTGCCTACCTCCATGATTTTGGCGGTAATACTGACGCTGGTGCAGCATACATATTCTATGGTGGGTCAAGTATGGATTCTATCTTTGATGTGAAAATGGGGGGCGAGGCAAAAGATGACTACTTTGGTGGTGCTGTTTCGGGTGCAGGAGATGTAAACGGTAATGGTTACGATGATGTAATAGTTGGTGCCCACCTCCATGATTTTGGCGGTAATACTGACGCTGGTGCAGTATATATCTACGATTTCTATGAGTATATGCTTGTATCACCAGTTGGTGGTGAAACATTGAATGTAGGTGCTGTCAATAGTATAAAATGGTATGGCACTGATATGGCAGATATCTACCTCTCAGTAGATGGTGGTAACAAATGGGATATCCTTGTGGGAGAAGTAGGAGGTGAAGACTATAATATCTATTACCTGCGAGTACCCCACATACCAAGCCGCTATTGCCTTGTCAAGGTAGCCAAAAATGGAGCAGATGCCAATGATAGAAAGAACTATGCTGTATCTGATTCTTTCTTTACCATTCAATCTACAATAGGTATAAAATACTTCGTAGCGAAACACGGAGATGAGAGTGTGGAGCTCTCATGGCAAACAGAACCAGGAGTTCCAGAAATAGCCGGATATAATATCTACCGTGCTGACGAACCAGATGCAGACTTTAAAAAAATAAATCATGAGATTATAACCGATTCAGATTATCTGGACAAGAATCCTGGTATTGGTACAATGTACTATCAACTTGGTGCAGTAAACGGCTGGGGAAGAGAATATATAGTGGCAAACACGTCTACTGTTAGCTTTAATAAACCGCTTGTGATATTTCCTTCACCCTTTGTATCAGGTAAGTTAACAATAGGCTATTGGGTGCCTGGTCCACAAACCTTTGGGGCTAATGACCTACCTGTTGCTCTGAGCATATATACAATCGATGGAAGGTTAGTCACGACTATTATGTTTGAGCGAAAGAAGACAGGTTTCTATTTCGCTGAATGGAATGGCAAAGACAACTCAGACAAAGCCATAAAAGGTGGTGTCTACTTCTTAAGACTTGAGGCAGGTAGCTCCTATTCAAAGAGCGCGAAGTTAATAGTTATAAAGTAAAACGGGATACAGACATTAGACAAAAAGACAGCAGACCAAAGACTGTAAGGTCTTATGTCTTGAGTTTAACGTCTATATTAACGATATTAGTGGCATATTCGAATAAATTAGCAAATTTTGGTTCGAAGGTGAACTATGAAGATATTCAGAGAGTTAATCATCTTAACTCCAATTCTCATATTAACATCGTCTATCTCTGCCAAGCTATATCAATTTACTGAGACTGGGTCAATAGCGATGTCATCAGACAATGGCGTAAGTTGGTCATGGGTTGGAAACATAGGTGTATCGGATGCAAAGGATGTGGCAGCTGACTCATCAAGAAGGCTGTACCTTATAACAGAAAGTGGTGACCTGGCGCGGTCAACCGATTATGGTGTAAACTGGTCATTCGTTGGTAGCATGAGTCAAGCGGATGCGTGTGGGCTCGAATTCGACTCAGGTGATACCCTCTATGTAGTCACAGGAGCTGGTGATGTATTCCGTTCTATCAACTATGGTACGAGCTTCAGTCTCATAAGCTCTATCGGATTGAGTAATGTGATTGGTATCACAGAGAAGCCAACTGATACACTTTGTGTAGTAACAAGAACAGGTGACCTTGCACGCTCAACTGACAAAGGTCAGACCTGGACTATACTATCCAATGTTGGTGCATCAGATATAACAGACATTATCGCCCTACCATCAGGTTTATATGTTATTACTGAGACAGGAGATGTAGCAAAGTCAACTGATTACTCAAGCTGGTCATGGGTCGGGACATTAAGTCAAGTAAGTTTGATAGGTATAACATTTGATGATGAAGGTAACCTATTTATCGGTACAAATACAGGTGATGTGGCTACATCAACTGTTGGTGTAAGCTGGACATGGAAAGGGACAGCCAGTCAGGTATGGATGGAAGGAATAACAACCGACTGGAAAAGAGGACCTACTATTACCGTTGCCGGTACAAACATTGCTCCTATAGGTGTTACACCAGGCGATAAGAACATTGGTATGACAAAGCTTGAACTGTCCACAAACGATGATGCTGCCACCTGGACTAAAATCAAGATTAAAAATAGAGTTACCTCAGGTACTCCTGCTGCCTCGGATATAGACTCCATGAAGATTTACAGGGATAATGGTGATGTAAGCTTCAACACTGTAACGGATACATGGATTGGCAGCAGCACGGTTACTGATGACGGCTCAGGTGGCTATGCTGAGATTGATATTACCAACCAGACAATAACCACTACTACTGGAACTTTCTATATTGTTTATGATATAGCAGATGGTGCTAATCCTACCCATTTTGCAGGTGTACGGTTAGATGACAGATCATTTGTTACAGTTTCATTTCCTGCAAGGGTAAGCATAACTGGCTTCCCCATACAATTGGGTGATATGGCATTACCTGTAATACTTTCATCATTTGAAGCAATATCTGGTGATGGGATGGTTATACTCATATGGGTTACGCAGAGTGAGATTGGTACTGACAAATGGATAATAGAGCGTAGTCTTGATGAAGAAGGAACTTATCAGAATATAGGGAGTAAAGAAGCACAAGGCTCCACTCCTTATCCTACAGAATATGAATTTGTGGACAACACTGTAATAAATGGTACGACCTACTGGTACAGATTAGCCCTGATGGATTTAAATGGAACTGTAACTTACTATGGACCAATTTATGCCACTCCAGAACCTGGTCAACCCGCATTCTTCTTGTTCCAGAACTTGCCTAATCCGTTTACAGA
>JAGMCL010000072.1 GCA_023129165.1 Caldifarciminota bacterium
AACATTGTTCTAAGTGATGAATCTGGTGGTGGAAAGGATAACATAGTAAAGGCAATGGGTAAAGTACTTATCAAAGAAGACTGCTACATGCATAGAAATGGACTGTCACCCAAGGTATTTACATACTGGCATTCTAACGAAAAAGACTGGACATGGACAGGCAAAGTACTTCATATCGAAGACCCAGAAGAAGACCTCATAAATTGCCAAGGTTTTAAAACTATGGCAAGTGGTCATCCATCCAAAGTTGTCGTAAAAGACCAGAAGGCTGTCGAGTATACATCAACAGGCAAGCCAGTACTCATAGTTACATCCAGAGAAAGCCACATCGCTATGGAAGGTATACGAAGATGGGATGCAATACAAATGGATACATCAGATGAATTATCAAAAGCGATAGTTAAATATATATGTGAAAAACAAATGGGTATTGGTATTGAAGAACCAGATAACGATATAAAAAGTGCATTGCAACATCTAGCACCAAGAAATGTAACTATACCATTTGCAGGTGAAATTATCAACTGCTTTCCATATACAGTACAAGCAAGAACGCAGATACATAAGTTCCTTGATTACATAAAAGCATCAACAGTACTGCATCAGTATCAACGAGAAGTAAATGAAGACCACTATCTGATAGCTGAAATGCCTGATTTAATATTTGCATGGTTCGCTTATGAAAAGTTCGGTAATAAGTTTGGCATACCGTTGAATAAAGATGAAGTTGATTTTATGACAATACTCATTGATGCTAAACGACCACTACGGGTATCAGATATACTACATAGGTTTTCACGTGGAAGAGACTGGATATATAGACACTTAGATAAATTGAAATCTGTATACCTTATACAAGAAGATGTAGAGTTTGATGAACCCACCCATAGGGAAGTATTGACAATTATAGCCAATGAAAATTTATACAAAATTGATAGAGTTGGAAATAAAGCCGTATCAAAAATCCAAATCGGATTTTCAACTATGATTCGGAAACGACTTTCCTCCGAGAAAAAAGACGAAAAATCATCGTGTCGCACGTTTTTGGGAAATGTAAGAATATTAGATACATATAGAAAAGCAAATAACCTCTCACCCAAATTTGATGAATTTCTTTTACAATTAGAAGAATTGGGAGAAACGTATAGTACTACTACTAAACTAACTACTACTACTAAGGAGAAAGAAGAGCCTAAAGTCGTGTCGCAAGAATCTGCGATTAGTACCAGAGACGACCAGAAACGACTAGACCTTTATGAAGAAGTTCTCGACCTGCATCATTTTATCGAGAATAATTATTCACTAGGCACGCCAACAACGAAGCAACTCCTGTACGACAACTTTTCTAAAGAGTTCATTGATGAAAATATTAAAAGAGGTTTGCTTGTAAAGAAAGGAGATAGCTATGAAACGAAAGGTTGATGGAAAGTGGTACTGCCCGAAGTGCAAAGAGTTCAAAAAAAGTGTGATGTTGGGAATTTGTATGGATTGTGGAAGTATATGCAGGTTCTTTAAATCAATGTCATATAGTAAACATAGTTTGGAGATGTTAAAAGAAACAATGAAGGTGTGGAAAAATGAAAATTGATGTATATAGTACGAATACCTGCCCACCATGTTTAGCCTTGAAGCAATGGTTATATATGATGAAAATTCCATATACGAACCACGATGTTTCTAATGATACAGTGGCAGCAACATATCTTACAGTATGTTATGGAAATTCTGTGCCAGTGATAGAAATTGATGGTAAGGGAATTGTGGGATTTCAAAAAGAAAAAATAAAAGAAATGATTTTGGAGAGCATGAAAAATGACAGTACATAGAGTAGAAATGAGAAGTGCATTCATCACATTTGATGAATTAGCCCTGAGTATGCGAATGGTATGTGGAGAAGAGTATCTTATAGAAGGTAAATGTGTCCGATGTGGAAAAGAGTGCTTCCTCAAGTATTACAAAACCAAGCTTGGAGAAATGAGGCTGTGCAGAGAATGTGTGAATGAACTTATCCCAAAAACTAAATCTGCATATCTTATATGGAAAGAGTGGGAACGACAAATGGAAGAAGCACAAGACGCATTGAACGATGTTAATACATTCGTGGGTATGAAAGATGACTGAAAATAATTATGGAATATTTTGGAGTTTTGAAGATTGGTGGATGCCACGAGATTATGATAAGTATATTGAAACATCTGAACAAGCTACACAGATGTTCGGTCAGAAAACATCGCCAGAACACTTGAGATGGTTTATTCAATTCGCAAAACGGGAATACTGCCGTGAAGGCGAGTACAGAGAGGTAGATGCACGTTCAGAAGTAATAAAGCCGAAACCAAAAATACATAGCGGTGTATATATTTTGTACGATAAAAATGAGATGGTTTACATCGGTCAATCTAAACACATTGAATATAGAATAGCAGAGCATGCAGTGATAACAGATAAACACCACGGAAAAATTGAGTTCGATTCATATTCAATATTTAAAATAGATGGTTCAAAAGAAGATAGAGAAGCTGTGGAAGTTGTCCTTATTAAAATGTGCAAGCCTAAATATAACAAGGCAGTTAAAAAAGATGTGAAGATTGAGGTAATAGGAATCTGAACAGAAACGCCGATTTAAGCTACGTTTGGACATGGCTGGCACTCTACCATCTATCTAACATTAGTTGTGCATAGCTTTGCGCTTTGCATTGATTATCGATGAATTTGTGCAATGTAAAGTAGTGCTAATTAATATTAACCGAAGAATCCAGATATTCACCGATATTAACCATTTTTTCTAAGCCTAAGTATCTACCCTTTTTTTTTATTAAACGGCTTTTATATAAATCATTAAATACTAATCAATTAAATATAAATCAAAGAATAATGTTACTATGTCATAATGACTAACTACCACAATGTAATAATGTCAATATGGCAGTATGTCATTCCGACATTATGTCATCTCTATATATTAAGCATTATATATATAGTACTATATAGGCATTACGATTTAAGTACTACTATATATGGAGTACGATAGTAATATTTTTATTAATGTAAAAATATATAGTTGCCATATGAATTGGCAC